>JAZUKC010000122.1:0-59158 GCA_045643065.1 Prevotella sp. | reverse complement strand
GTTTTCTCTAGTCGCTAACGACTGTGATTATGAGGCGAACCACGAGTTCCTGAGAGCTCAAAGATTAGCAATATCTGCATAATTTAACGAATTAAAATTTATTAACTAAATATATTTTGAAAATTTCATAGGAAGCAGAGATTTTTGAGGTCCATTCGGAGTTCGTGATATTCTAAAGTTAGTGCAGAAAAATTCGTGAAATTCGTGTAATTCGTTGAAAAAAAAGAAAACGTGCTGCATAGAACTCTAAAAAACTCCGTGTTCTCTGTGCTCTCCGTGTCTCCGTGTTAAAAATGGAAGGTGCTGATTAGTTACGTTTGTACAAAAAAAATCAACCAAGTTGACTATTATTGTTTAGAAAGTAACAAAGTAACAAAGTAACACTTTTATTTTAGGGGGTAAGAGCACTAAATGTGAATTTCCCTTATATAATAATGTTCGCGCGTATAACCTAATATATATAGTAGTTTTTAGCACTTATACCCCTAAAATAAATGTGTTACTTTGTTACTTTGTTACTTCGGCACTTTGCGCAATTGGATGAAAAAAGATGGAGATTTCAAGCAGTTATATATACTATGTATATATAAAGTGTATTTTTTTGAGATTTTTCTTGCACGTTCCAGAAATTCTTCGTACCTTTGCACTCGCAATCACGTTTTAGGGAACGTGCTTTGCATAGACGGTCTATCACAGCATGCATAAGGAATGAGCGGCTCATTCGTAAGGTTTGAAAATTTCATACCCTAACATTGAAAATTTCACTCCCTGCTTTTGGGACGCTTAAAAGTAAAACACAAAGTAACTACCAGATCCTTTGTTCCTTTTGATATAGGGGCACAAATGGCACAGAGGATACGGAGTTGCGTATCAACCGAGGGGTGCATACCTTGATTGATTTGCAACATTGCAACACTTTATTTTTAGGGTGGTGCAACAGCACGAGGAAGTTAACTGCCGATGAACAGCAGAACCATTGAGAGAATGACAAGTGCGAGGTCGGCAACCTTTGCTTTCAGGTTCTTTTCATGATAAATCATGGCACCACACATAAAGCTGACGATGACTGACCCACGACGTATCATGGACACTATGCTGATCATTGCTCCGTCAAGACCTAAGGCGTAGAAGTAGGCAAAGTCGGCCATTGACAAGAATACGGATATTAGAAGAATGCTCCATTGCCAACGGAACGGAGTGGTGCGTTTACGGGTAGGCAACCAAAGGAGTAGGAGCATCGCCAGCATCATGAAGAACTGGTAAATGTTATACCATGATTGTACCGCCATACGGTCTAACCCTATGCCGCCATTCTCTGGTGCCGCCATCAAGTATTTGTCATAAAGTCCTGACACAGCGCCTAATATATTGCCGAGGATGACGAAGTATATCCACTTGTTATGTCCCCAGTTGATGCCCTCTTTCTTACTTGTCTTCTTGAGCATTTCTATGCCAATGAGAGCAGTAAGCACACCTGCCCACTGCCAGAAGTTCAGTCGTTCGGCAAAGAAAACCATGGCTCCGACAAGCACCATGACAGGTCGTGTGGCATTGATAGGTCCAACTATGGTCAGTGGCAGATGCTTCATGCCGAAGTAAGCGCACAGCCAACTTGCCAGCACGATTACAGACTTCAGAATGATATACTTATGCTGTTCCCATCCATAAGAATGAGTGTACAGCAAATCGCCTTCCTGAAAGAATCCTGTTGCGGAGAAAATGATAGCAGGAAGAAATATCAGAGAGCAGAAAAGCGTATTGAGAAGCAATACCGGAATGACGGCGTTGTCTTTCAGACTTTGCTTCTTGCATACGTCATAAAGTCCTAACAGCGAGGCTGATAGGAATGCGAGTGTTAACCACATTGTTTCGTTATCCTTATTAGTTTGTTATAATCCTTTTTCGTGTCTTGCTTCCATTCCGTACTACACTTTGCCTTAGTCCAGGTTGTAACCTACATCTTCAAGGAATAAAGCATGTGCAGGCATGGATTCACGGGCTTCGGTGCGCTTGTGACTATCAACGACTTTCTTGAATTCCTCTAATGAAAGTCTTCCACGACCGACATCCACCAACGTACCTACGACAGCACGAACCATGTTGCGTAAGAATCTATCGGCAGTAATTTCAAAGTACCATTCGCCAGGAGATGTTTCCACCCACTTTGCCACTCTTACGTCGCAGAGCGTAGTCTTGACGTCAGACCCCGTCTTGCAGAATGATGCGAAGTCGGTGACTGTCAGCAAATGGCTGGCTGCCTCATTCATCTTGTCAAAGTCGAGCGTATAATGAGTGTGGAGCGAATACTGCCGGCAGAAAGGCGACTTCTGTGTATGTATATAATAATGGTACGTGCGATAGGTTGCACTGAAGCGTGCATGCATGTCGTCTGCAACTGGTATCACTTTGTATATAGCAATGTCTTGTGGCAGAATCCTGTTGAGTCTGTAAGCCAGTTGGTGGCAGTCCACAGGCTGTTGCGTATCGAAATGAGCCACCATCATGCGGGCATGCACTCCGGCATCAGTTCTTCCTGCGCCGACGATAGGTGTCGGCTCACGCATGACCGTAGAGAGGCGACGCTCTATCTCGCCCTGAACAGATGTGGCATTAGGTTGTATCTGCCATCCGTGGTATTGCGTTCCGTCGTATGAAAGATATATGAAGTATCTCAATTTTGTATCTTTATTTTCGGTGTTACTGATTCCTTGTACAGACGTACTGCTCTATTTTCTTGAATCCATTGAGGAAATCCTTCGCCATCATGCGCTTCTTTCCACTTATCTGAAGCTCAAGGATTTCAAGCGATTCGTCGGCACAGTTTATTAGAAGCGTGCTGTTGTTGATGCTGATTGAACCAGGAACGCCAGTCGCCTTGTTGCCCGTCTTTGCAGTACGGAATACCTTCATTGTCAGCGGACGCTCACCCTCTGCCGTCAGATTTGTCCATGTACCAGGGTAAGGCGATAGGCCACGCACAAAATTGTATATGCTTGCGGCAGGCTGATTCCAATCTATCTCACATGTCTCCTTGAATATCTTTGGCGCATGTCGCAAGTCTTCCTCAGAGCTGATGCCTGCGTTGCGCATGAACTCCTCTTGCGGCATGGAGTCGCAAGAACCATCGCCAGCAATAATCTTGTCAACAGTGCTTAGGGCAATCTCTGCTCCAAGAACCATCAATCCGTCGTAAACGTACTCCACGTCTGCCGTCTCTGGTATAGGGAACTCGCGCTGTTCAATGATGCGACCAGTGTCTATGTCATGGTCAAGGAAGAATGTTGTCACACCAGTTTTCTCATCACCATTAATCACAGCCCAGTTGATAGGTGCTGCTCCACGATACTGAGGCAGCAACGCTGCGTGGACGTTGAATGTGCCAAAGCGAGGCATTGCCCATACAATCTCTGGGAGCATACGGAATGCGACAACCACTTGCAGGTCAGCGTTGTATGATTTCAGTTCCTCAACGAAAGCAGGATCTTTCATCTTTACTGGCTGAAGTACAGGCAGATTGTGTTCCTGTGCGTACACCTTGACTGCTGGTGGCTGAAGCGTATCCTGGTGTCTTCCAACAGGTTTGTCTGGCTGAGTGACTACAGCAACCACATTGTATCCACCTTCAATAAGTGCCTTAAGGGTACCAACCGCAAACTCAGGCGTACCCATGAATATTATCCTTAAATCTTGTTTTGTCATTATCTTCAGTAAATAGTTTTTAGTCGGTACTCAGGTCAGCCACCATCTTTCGGTAGAGTGAATAGACGTGTGAGCGACTGACATAGCCAATAAGCTTCTGGTTGATGTCAACGACAGGCAACTGCTGCGCATTCGTTTTGTCGAAAGCCTTCATAACCTCCTCCATCGGTTCGCTGACACTAAGCAGGGCAGGAGGTTCAGACATGAGCTGGTTGACGCGGAAACGATGATATAATTCTGTGCGGAACAGGATGTGACGCAACTTCATCATATCAATTTCGCCAAGCAATTGGTTGCTCTTGTCAACTACAGGCAGCACGTCAACACGTGAGCGGCTGATCTTATGAACCAAGTCAGAGAGCATCATATCAGGGTCAACGGCAGAACAGTCACGTTCGATAACCGTGTCAAGCGACATCAGCGTGAGCACAGCATGGTCGGTATGGTGAGTGAGAAGTTTGCCTTCACGTGCCAGACGCATGCCGTAAATGCTGTGAGGTTCAAAGATATAGATGGTCAGATACGACATTGTGCTGACGATGAGCAGCGGTATGAAAAGATGATAACCGCCAGTAAGCTCAGCAATGAGGAATACGCCTGTCAGCGGTGCATGCATCACTCCCGACATCACACCAGCCATACCGAGAAGTGCGAAGTTGTTTTCTGGCACATAGAGTCCGAATCCGTAGCTGTTCCATAGGCGTGCAAACAAGAAACCAGCGAATGCTCCGACGAAGAGTGAAGGTGCAAACGTACCACCACAACCTCCACCTCCATTGGTCGAAGCCGTAGCCACGGTCTTGGTGATTATGACGAGAGCGATGTAGAGAACGAGCATCCCCTCGTTGCCTTCAAACCACGAATGTTCCATGACGCTGCTCCAGTCGGTCAGTGTTTTGCCGTTGAGCAGGATGTTGATGCTATTGTAACCCTCGCCGTATAGCGACGGAAAGAGGAAAATAAGCAAGCTGAGCACAATTCCGCCTACAATCCATTTGACATAAGGACGCTCCTTCAACCGGCCATAAATACCCTCGCAGAAGTTCATTGAACGAATGAAATAGAGCGAAACCAAGCCGCAGGAGATGCCAAGAAGAATGTTGGCAGGAGCACGTTCGACGGGCCATGCCTCTGTCAGGGTGAACGAAAAAAGAGATGTGTCCCCAACGAGGACGTAAGTGAAGCAAGTCGCTGTAACACACGATATTAGTATCGGCAACAGCGATGCCATAGTAAGGTCGATCATCAGGACCTCAATAGTGAACACAAGACCTGCTATAGGAGCCTTGAAGATGCCGGCAATAGCAGCCGAAGCACCACATCCCACAAGCATGTATATTGTCTTGTTGTCAAGTCGGAATACGCGTGCCAGGTTACTTCCTATAGCCGAACCCGTGAGCACAATAGGCGCCTCGGCTCCGACGGAACCACCAAAACCGATGGTTATGGCAGAAGCAACAACCGAGCTCCACATGTTGTGCTTAGGCAATCGTCCCGACTTTGCCGAGATGGCGTAAAGGATTCGGGTGATGCCATGCGAGATGTTGTCGCGCACGACATAGCGCACGAAGAGCATAGTCAGCAGAATACCGATGACTGGACATACCAGATAGTACCAGTTGACGTGGTTCGTGGCAAAGGTAGAAGAAAGAAAATGCTGGATGATATGAATTAACGTGTGAAGCGTATAAGCAGCTATTGCGGCAAATATACCTACAAACAAAGCAAGCAGCAGAGTTGTCTGCCGCTTAGAAATGTGCTTCGTTCGCCAGTTTATTATACTTTCAACGTATTTATTCATTTACTTTCTTATTATAGTAACTTGTCCGTCAGGTGTCAGCTTGATGATGCTTGACGGCTGATGTGGCTGATGTTCCTGACGGCGTGCCATACAGACATAGTCAACCTTTTCTATCAACTCCGGTACAATGTCGCGGTAGTTCTGAGCCGCAGGCTGCCCGCTGATGTTGGCACTGGTGCTTACAAGAGGTTTCTGGAATCTATAACAGAGTTGGTTGGAGAACTCTTCGTGAGTCACACGCATAGCAATGCTGCCATCCTCGGCTATGAGGTTGTGAGCCAATCCCATAGCACCGTCCAGGATGATGGTAGTAGGCGTAGTGGCAAGGTCAAAGATGTTCCATGCCACATCGGGCACATTACGGACGTATCTCTGTATGCGGTCGGCCGAATCTACCAGACAAATCATCGCCTTCGAGTCCTCACGCTGCTTCAGTTCGAACACCTTCTTCACCGCCTCTGCGTTTGTCGCGTCGCATCCTATACCCCAGATGGTGTCAGTAGGATAGAGAATTATGCCGCCCTGTCTTAGGACAGTGACGGCATTTTTTATGTCTTCGTCTCGAGTCATGAGCGTTTCTGTATGTTAAACCTAAGGTGGTAATTAATAGAACCCACCTATACTGTCCAACCAAGAGCGGCAGCACCAAGCACAGCAGCGCCTGCACCCTCCAGTGGCGAAAGGAGGAACTGTGCCTTACCCTTGAAGATAGGAAGCACCTGAGCGTCATACGAACGCTTTATTGGATCCATGATGGCATCGCCTGATTTTGCCAATCCACCAAAGAAGATAAACGCCTCAGGAGATGAGAATGCCGTAAAGTCGGCACATGCTTCACCGAGCATCTTGCCAGTAAACTCAAATATCATCTTAGCCAACTCGTCGCCGGCAACAGCTGCCTTGTAAACGTCGAAACTCTCAATGGCACTTGGATCGAGTTCGCGAAGCGATGAAGGGATGTCATACTTCTCAAGGAACTCACGCGCAGTGCGTGCCACGCCAGTAGCCGAGCAATAAGTTTCCAAGCATCCTGTGCGTCCACATCCGCAGCTTCTGCCTTCCTCGCCACGAACCATCGTTACGTGACCAAGTTCGCCTGCGAAACCGTCATGGCCATAAACAACGTCGCCATTGATGACAATGCCCGAGCCCACACCTGTTCCAAGCGTGATGACGATGAAGTTCTTCATATCCTTTCCAGCGCCGTAATACATCTCTCCCAATGCGGCAGCATTAGCGTCGTTTGTCATCTTGACGTTGACACCGAGGCGATCGCTGAACATCTTTGCCAGTGGCACGGTCTTGCCCTTTGCCCAAACGAGATTAGGAGCATCCTGAATCTCACCGGTGTAATAGTTAGCATTAGGTGCGCCGGCACCCATTCCGTGAATGTTCTCGATGCCACCCACTTGCTCGATAACAGGCTTCAGTGCCTCAACACATGCGTCCACAAAGTCGTTGACGTCTGCATAAGCCTGAGTCTTGATTGAAGTTTGAGCAACGATGTTTGCATCCTTGTCCACAATTCCGAATACTGCGTTGGTACCTCCAAGGTCAAGTCCGATGACGTATGGACGTTCTTTAGTTGTTGTCATTCTGTCTATACTTTACTATATTATTTGTTTTTATAACTGAACTCCTATTGTGTTGCAACCTTAGTCACTACTCTTGCTGTTACCATTCGTAAGGAATGACAACCCCGATCTCTTGTCTCATGCGTACAATGCGCCCTCGGCAGAATGATGTCTCCTATTAAAAAGATATTAAGGAGAGAATGGTTGCTTAACGTCTGTTTTTTTACTAATAGATACGAATATCTTTGGCAAAGTTAATAAATAAATCTAATAAAATGCAGATTTAGGGCGGGAAATTTGTTTTTCTCAGTATTTTTTTGCAATTTTGCAACCTAAATCAATTTTTTAAGATGCCATTCACATTCCACATAGACTTAATGGAGCTCGCTTTGAAGGGTATTCTCATCGGTATTATTGCTTCTGCACCGATGGGTCCTGTTGGTGTGCTCACTATCCAGCGAACACTGAACAAAGGTCGCTGGTACGGTATGGTGACGGGCCTTGGAGCAGCATTCAGCGACATCATATACGCCCTCATCACGGGTTTGGGCATGAGTTTCGTCATGGATCTCATAACAAGCGATACAAATAAGTTCTGGCTTCAGCTTTTCGGAAGTGTGCTGTTGCTGGTCTTTGGTGTGTACTGCTTCGTGTCTGACCCGACAAAGAATATTCATAAAAGTGGTAAACAGAAAGGTACGCTGGTACACAATGGCGTTACCGGATTCATCGTTACCTTCTCCAATCCGCTCATCATCTTCCTCTTCATGGCGTGTTTCGCACAGTTTGCCTTTATCGTTCCCAACCGTCCGGTAGAGATGACGTTCGGCTACATGTGCCTCTTCTTCGGAGCATTGCTATGGTGGTACGGCCTGACTTGGCTCATAGACATAGTCAGAGAGAAATTCTCCAACGATGGCATCCTTATCATCAACCGCGTGATAGGTTCCATCGTGATAGTCTTCTCGCTCGTTATGCTCATCGGAACCGTATTCAATCTCTACACCCTGAAGTTCTGGTACGAATAGGATGCATGGCCAAATGGCACGATGCCTCCGTTAGGCAGAAGCGACAAACGTTAGTTTTTAACTTTTAATTCAGTAAGCTTAAGTGTTTATATCTCAGAAACTAAGAAAAGAAAACATAGCAGAATACTTGCTCTATATGTGGCAGGTGGAGGACATTATACGCGCCTTCGACTGTTATCTGCCCGCCTTGCGACGTGACTATCTTAGTCGTTTTGACTGTAATGATGACGACCGCGAGGAACTGATAGACTGGTATGGCAACCTCATACGCATGATGACGCAGGAAGGATGTCGTGAGGCTGGTCATCTACAGATAAACAAGGTTGTGCTACAGAGCCTCGTGGAACTGCATCAGCAGCTGCTGGCTTCACCGAAATTCCCATTCTATAGCAGTGAATATTATAAGGTGTTGCCGTTCATTGTAGAGTTGCGCAACCGAGGCGACAAGACTGTTGGCGAGATAGAAACCTGCTTCTCTGCCCTCTATGGCGTAATGATGCTGCGACTGCAGAAACAGGAAATCTCCGACGATACTATCCATGCAGTAAAGGAAATAACAACCTTCATTGGCATGCTCTCCGATTATTACAAGAAAGATAAGGAGGAAGGATTGGAGTTCGAATAGACCCTGTGTGCGCCATCAGTAGCAAATGAGCACGCCATCAGTAACGAATGGACGTGTCGTTGTTAGCAAATGGGCACGCCATCAGTAACGAATGGGCTTCGTTTGAGCGCTAACGAATGTTCGTTTGAGTGCTAACGAACGAATGTTTGAGTGCTTTCAAACGAAAAATATAATAAAGTATAAAGATGAATATATTAGTAACAGGATGCAACGGTCAGCTCGGAAACGAGATGATGATACTGGAAAGACAACATCCAGAGCATACATATTTTAATACGGACATACAGCCACGGAGTCTCGGTGTGCAGAACTATAGCCGTCTGGACATTACCGATTCTGACGCTATCGTCCGCTTTGTAGAGGAGAATGAGATAGACGGCATCGTCAATTGTGCTGCCTATACGGCTGTCGATAAGGCAGAAACTGACAAGGAACTGTGCAGTTTGCTCAACTCGGTAGCACCTGGTTACATGGCAGAAGCCATTGAGTCGCGTGGTGGATGGATGATACAGGTAAGCACCGACTATGTGTTTGACGGTACTGCCCACTTGCCTTACACCGAGGATCAGCCGACAGCACCGACCGGTGTCTATGGTGATACCAAGCTCGCTGGCGAGATTGCTGTCATGGCTTCGTGCCAGAAGGCAATGGTGATACGCACGGCATGGCTCTACTCTGAGTTTGGAAAGAACTTCGTTAAGACCATGATGATGCTTGGAACGACAAAGCCACAGCTCGGCGTCATATTCGACCAGATAGGCACACCGACCTATGCCTATGACCTTGCAGTAGCAATCTTCGCTGCTATAGACAAGGATGTGCCACAGGGCATCTATCACTTCTCGAACGAAGGTGTAATCTCGTGGTACGACTTTACTAAGGCCATACATCGTATTGCAGGCATAAACTCATGCCATGTGCTGCCGCTGCACACCAGCGAATATCCAACTCCTGCTGCCCGTCCACACTATAGCGTGCTCGACAAGACAAAGATTAAGCAGACACTCGGTATTGAGATTCCTTACTGGGAAGAGTCGCTTGAACGCTGCATCTGCAATCTCAAGAGGATGGAGCAATAAGGATAGAAACAGTAAATTACAATTTTGCAAGCCAATAATAAATAATATAATAAGGTGAATCCAGAAATAGAACGCAGACGTACGTTTGCCATCATATCGCATCCGGATGCAGGTAAGACAACCTTGACAGAGAAGTTTCTTCTCTTCGGTGGACAGATTCAGGTGGCAGGTGCCGTAAAGAGTAATAAGATTAAGAAGACAGCTACATCTGACTGGATGGAGATTGAGAAACAGCGTGGTATCTCTGTCTCTACATCCGTTATGGAGTTTGACTATAAGGACTATAAGGTGAACATCCTCGATACTCCTGGTCACCAGGACTTTGCCGAGGATACGTTCCGCACGCTGACAGCCGTTGACTCGGCAATCATCGTTGTCGATGGTGCAAAGGGTGTCGAGACACAGACGCGTAAACTCATGGAGGTCTGCCGTATGCGCAACACTCCGGTTATCATCTTTATCAATAAGATGGACCGTGAGGGACGTGATCCGTTCGATCTCCTTGACGAACTTGAGCAAGAACTGCAGATTCAGGTGCGCCCACTCTCATGGCCTATCAACCAAGGTGTTAAGTTCAAGGGCGTGTATAACATCTACGAGCAGCAGCTTAACCTCTTTACTCCTGATAAACAACGTGTTACTGAGAAACTGAGTGTTGATATTAACACTCCTGAACTCGATGAACAGGTTGGCACTCAGGATGCAGAACAGCTGCGTGAAGACCTTGAAATGATAGAGGGAGTGTATCCCGAATTTGAGATAGAAACCTATCGTTCGGCAGACGTGGCGCCAGTGTTCTTCGGCTCTGCGCTTAACAACTTCGGCGTTCAGGAACTCCTTGACTGCTTCGTTGAGATAGCTCCGTCACCACGTCCAACCAAGGCTGAGGAGCGTGATGTCATGCCTGACGAGCAGAAGTTCTCTGGCTTTATCTTCAAGATTACAGCCAACATCGACCCTAACCATCGTTCGTGTATCGCCTTCTGTAAGGTTTGTTCAGGCAAATTTGTCCGCAATCAGCCTTACCTTCATGTGCGTAACGGCAAGACATTGAGGTTTTCATCGCCAACGCAGTTTATGGCTCAGCGTAAATCTACTATCGATGAGGCATGGGCTGGCGATATTGTCGGTTTGCCAGACAATGGAGTCTTCAAGATAGGTGATACTCTTACAGAGGGTGAAAAGATACATTTCCGCGGTCTTCCTTCCTTCTCTCCAGAGTTGTTCAAGTATATTGAGAATGACGATCCTATGAAGGCAAAGCAGCTTGAGAAGGGCATCAACCAGCTGATGGATGAGGGTGTCGCTCAGTTGTTTGTAAATCAGTTTAATGGTCGCAAGATTATTGGTACTGTAGGTCAGCTGCAATTCGAGGTCATTCAGTACCGATTGGAGAATGAATATAATGCCAAGTGCCGTTGGGAACCTATCCATCTCTACAAGGCATGCTGGATAGAGAGCGACGACGAGCAGGAACTTGATAACTTCAAGAAGCGTAAGTATCAGTATATGGCTAAGGATCGAGAGGGTAGGGACGTGTTCCTTGCCGACTCAGGCTATGTCCTTCAGATGGCACAGGAGGACTTTAAGCACATAAAATTCCATTTCACTTCTGAGTTCTAACATACAATGACAAGCAGAGAACAAGATAAACTCATAAAGGACAACATCGGTTTTGTCATCTCCATTGCCAAGCAATACACTGGCAAGGGACTTGACATGGACGACCTTGTCAATGAAGGCAACTTGGGATTGATACGTGCGGCGGAGAAGTTTGACGAGTCACGTGGCTACGGTTTTCAGTCGTATGCCGTATGGTGGATACGCCAATCCATTCAGCAGGCTATCGCAGAGCAGAGCCGTATCGTAAGCATGCCTACCAAGGAGGTTAAGGAGGTGAATCGCATTAATCGCCTGCGTGCCTTGTTTGAACAGGAGAACGAGCGACGTCCTAATATCAACGAGATTGCAGAAGTTGCCAATGTCTCTGAGCATCAGGTAAAGAAGACGATGAAGACTGCTGGCAATCGCAGCGTGTCTGTTGATGCTCCGTTTTCAGGAAGCAATCCAACCACGCTTCTTGACCTTATGTCTTCTGACAATGGTTCAGACAATACTGAGCGTCAGTTGCTGCTTGAGTCAATACGCGATGATATCCACGATGCTCTGAATTGTCTTTCTGACCGTGAGCGAAATGTGCTTATGGCGTTCTATGGCATAGGTCAGCCGGAGATGACTTTTGCAGAGATAGGCAAGAAGTATTCCTTTAGTCGTGAACGTGCTCGTCAGATTCGAAAGAAGGCTTTGCGACACTTGCGTTCGAGAACATCCAATAAGGCATTGCGTAACTACTTGCGTTAAATGCCATAGTTTTACTAAGCGAAAACAACAATAGAACAATATTGATAATCCATTATGAGATTTTTCACTACATTACTCCTTCTTCTTAGCTTTGCTTTTGCCTTTGCTTCGCAGAATGTTGCAACAGAACTGAATGTCAAGAAAGAAAAAAAGCAGAAGACAGAGAAGGTAAAAAAGAGCAAAAAGGATAAGAAGGCGGAAAAGGTTGTAAGCGTCAAGGACAATAAACAAACTTGTACGCTCTTCCTTTACGGACTTTCTACATCTTTCAATGATTCTACCGCGTACATCACTGATGTGCAAGTGGTAGATGATGCTTATCTCGTCAACGGTAAGTTCCTTGGCGGAGCGGCTGATTATTGTGAGCAGATGAACTCTTATTATTCTAATAAGGGAGCAGAACGCCGCACTAATACTGTATTCTTTCAGAAAACTCGTGAAAAAGCGGAGAAGGCTTATGTTAAGTTGCGTAAGCGCCTTAATAAGAGGGGAATACACCCAGATCCGTTGCCAACTGGAGAGTTCGTATTCAACGCAGTAAAGGTTGGAGACGAGTAGGCTACGTCATTTATAATAGCTTTCTGCAGGAATTGTCCCGTTATTAACTACCATAACCATTTATACATAAATTGAAACATAGTTATCTCATTGCCGATTGGATTGTGAACATAGATTTTCTTGAAGAAGATGATCTCGTAGGTTCACATCTTATCCCTTCTTTTCGCACTTTTGAACGAAAAGAAGAGGGTGATGGGGCGGAATGCACTGAAGACCGGTGCCTACTGACGCTGACTGTCGATTCTAAGTTGCGTCCAGTGCCGAAGCAGTTGCGAAAGAGAATACGTGTATTTGATACTGGTAATGGTGACACTGTTGTTGACAGGCTTGAAGATGGTGGCTATCAGTATATCATTCGTGATATAAGTGGAAATGATTGTGCTCTGCTTATCACAAATGCTGATTTCACTCGCTGTAGGTGTGCTGTGGTCGGCACGCTTAATATGCGACGTTTTGGCCTTAACAATACGTTGATGCTTGCATTTGCGTTTGCTGGTAGTTTCCGTAATACCTTGCTCATTCATGCTTCGCTTGTCCGCCATGGTGGTTATGGCTATGCTTTTATTGCAAAGAGTGGCACGGGAAAGTCCACACAGGTGGCAAACTGGTTAAGAACAATTCCTGAATGTGACTTGATGAACGATGACAATCCTGTCGTACGAGTATTCCCAGATGCAGCAGAAGATGAACCTCGCGTTGTAATCTATGGCTCGCCATGGAGCGGAAAGACACCATGCTATCGTAATATCAGCGCACCTTTGGGAGCGGTAACAAAGATTGACCGTGCGTTGGAGAATAGTGTAGAAAGGTTAAGGCCTCTTGAGGCGTTCGGAACTTTCCTTCCTTCGTGCTCTGCCATGAAGTGGGAGAAGAATCTTTATTCCCGCATTTGTGATACTGTAACGGCAGTAGTGACAGATACTCCTATTTATATATTGCATTGTACGGCCGACCCAGAGTCAGCTGTGGTATGTTGTAACGAAATTAAGCGCAATGGAGATAAATAAGCTAAACATAACCAATGCGTTGCTTATGCCGGAAATAAAGCAACTGCTCAACGAAGGACATACTGTAACCCTTCCTCTTAAAGGCAACAGTATGAGACCGTATCTTGTCCACATGCGTGACAAGGCTTTGCTTGAAAAGCCAAAGAAACTTAGTGTTGGCGATGTTATTCTTGCAGAAGTATCTCCGCGTCATTATGTATTACATCGTCTTATTGCCATTGATTCATCGTCGGTTTCAGATGGTGATGCGGTATTAACCTTGAGAGGCGATGGCAATTTAAACATTGAAACGTGCCACGCAAGTGATGTCCTCGCCATTGCCACTGCCTTCTATCGTAAGGGACGCGATAAGGCCGACCGTATAGATACTCGCAAATATAGACTTTATGTGTGGCTATGGATGAACACATTCCCTTTACGACGCTATCTCCTGAAGCTGCACGACATTTTTTTCCATTCACTAAAAAAGTTAGACAAATGATAAAGAAACCCGGATTTGAGTTGCGTTCCGTATGCGGAGAACAGTTTCTCATTGCTGGAGGCGTTGAGAATATAGACTTTAGCAAACTCATTGCTCTTAATTCTACATCGGTATTCCTTTGGAATTCTATAGAGGAAGGACAGGAATTTACAGAAGACACTCTTGTAGATCTGCTCCTCGAAGAGTATGAAGTAACTCGTGAACAGGCAGCGGAAGATGTTAAGGCGCTTTGCCGTTCTATGATTGATGCTGGAATTGTTGAGGCATAAGAAGAAGTGTTTCGCTATTCTTCCTTTAGTGCAACACTCAATTATTGCATAGAAAATGGTCATACAAAGTTTGACGAATACGTGCTATTTGTGATGTATTCTGGTTGTAACAAAATATGTGTTATATAGTGTGCTGTTAGTTCAAAATGATAGCGAAAAACTGATATAAGCATATTTTTGCATCAAAAACACCACTTTTTTCTTACAATATTTGCGTAGTTGCAGAATTATTACTACCTTTGCACCACAAGGTAAAAAGAATAGTTATAAATTTTGAAGAAATGAGTAAACTGATAAAGCCTAACGGTTATAAAGCGCTTCTCGATTGTGTTCAAACCGAGCAGGGCATCAAACTTATCAAGGAATTTTTCCAACAGAATCTGAGTACGGAACTCCGCCTACGCCGTGTTACGGCTCCTTTGTTTGTATTGAAGGGACTTGGCATCAATGACGATCTTAATGGTGTTGAGCGTGCTGTGACATTCCCTATCAAGGAACTGGGAGATGCTAAGGCAGAAGTTGTACACTCGCTTGCTAAATGGAAGAGAATGAAACTTGCTGAGGATAGCATTCAGCCAGGATATGGTATCTATACTGATATGAATGCCATTCGTGCTGACGAGGAACTTGACAATCTTCACTCTCTATATGTTGACCAGTGGGATTGGGAAGCTGTTATCACAAAAGAGCAGCGTACTCAGAAATCGCTTCGCGAAATCGTTGAACGCATATATGGCGCTATTCGCCGTACGGAATATTTGGCTTGTGAATGGTATCCACAGTTGAAACCTTTCCTTCCTGAGAAGATTCACTTTGTGCATGCCGAAGAACTTCTCCAGATGTATCCAGACATGTCTGCAAAGGAGCGTGAGGATACTATCTGTAAAAAGTACGGAGCTGTCTTTGTGATTGGCATTGGTGGCAAACTGTCTAATGGTGAGAAGCATGATGGTCGTGCTCCTGACTATGACGATTGGTCAACAATTGCAGAGGATGGTTCGATGGGCCTTAATGGTGATATCCTGATATGGTATCCTGTTCTTGAGCGTTCTTTTGAGCTCTCGTCAATGGGTATTCGTGTTGACAAGGACGCACTCCTTCGTCAGCTTGACATTGAAGGAAAGAATGACCGTAAGGAACTCTATTTCCACAAGCAGTTGCTTGAAGGTAACCTGCCTCTCAGCGTAGGTGGTGGTATCGGTCAGAGCCGTCTTTGTATGGTGATGCTCCATAAGGCTCATATTGGTGAGATTCAGGCAAGTATCTGGCCAGATGAGATGCGCAAAGAATGTGCTGAAGCTGGTATGCCGCTGATTTAAGAAAGAAAAAATAATATAGATTTAGATAAAAAACAACACTCAATCATGGTCTTAATGACCGTGGTTGAGTTTTGTTGGCTAATTACAAACTTTATTTTGCAGTGCTTTGTGCTGCATATTGTTCGCACCCTTTTTTAGCAAACTTACACTACTTAATGTCCCTGATATACAAACATATATTAGCAATTGTCCTTTTATTTTTTACGTTGGCAGAACTGTCAGCGCAGACGCTTGATGAAACTTATAAGACACTTAACCTTGATTCGGTAACAGTTCAGGGCTGGAGACGTAATTCTGGTATAAAGAAGGACTTAAGCGGTGCTATGATTTGGGATATGAAAATCCTTGACGTAATGCCGAAGATTCTGGGAAATGCTGATCCGATTCACTATGCCCAGATGTTGCCTAATATACAGACAAGTAGCGAGTATGACAGTGGCATTTACATTGAAGGATGTGAGAACCAGCATAACAACATCAGCATAGGTGGTGTAACAATGTACAACGTCTCACACTTAATGGGATTTTTCTCACTTTTTAATGCTTCCCACTATCCTTCGATGGAAATCCGTAAAGCTGTGATGGATAGTGGAGATAGTAATAGATTGGGTGGAGCATTAAACATGGAGTTGCCGGATTCGGTACAGAATAAGTTCAATGGTGAATTCTCATTAGGTTTCATATCGTCACAAGGTACCTTCCGCATTCCTCTCACAAAGGAGTCATCATTGTTCCTTTCGCTACGAACTTCGTACCTAAACTTGCTTTATTCCCACTGGATGGAAGTAGATGGTTCGACGTTCAGATATTCGTTTTCAGATGCAAACATCACATATCTCTACAAACCATCTGAACGAAACACATTCTGGATAGATGGCTATTACGGATATGACAATGCACGTGCTGAGTTGCTTGAATTTGGAGGTAGCGCAAAACTGAAATGGGGCAACCGAATGTTGGCCGCACATTATAAGCACCAGTATGATAATGGTAGCGAGATTGAGCATACTCTCTATACTACAGGCACACAGAATGATCTGAACTTGGATTTCAGTGTCGTTAATCTCAAACTCCCATCTTTGCTGACCGATGTTGGCTATAAGACGCAATGGCGTTCAAGACGTTGGCTGTTGGGTGGTGAAACCATTTACCATCATATTAAGCCTCAGTTTCCATCCTTCGAAGAATCGTTCAATAATATTCAGAACGAGCAGCAGATAATAGATAGTCATGAGAACTCTCTTTATGCCAACTACACGCAACCGCTTTTTGGAAATCTCAGTTTGACGGGTGGATTACGTGGTGTAGTTTATATAAAGGATATGAGTCGGTATTTCCGCAAGACATATTCTGCTCTCGATCCTAATGTCTCATTGCGCTATAGAAATTCTAAGCTGAATTGTTCGCTTGGCTATAACATGCGTCATCAAATGCTTTTCCAGACAGGTCTTTCGACGGTAAACATGCCAACAGAGTTCTGGATGGGGGCAACAGATGATGTACCTCCACAGTATGGACACTGTTTTACATTCATGTCAGATCTGTCATTTGCTGATGGTGACTGGAGTGTGTCTGCCGAAGTGTACTACAAGAAACTTTTCAACCAGATAGAATACTGCGGGTCGCCTATTGACTTGATAACAAAACCTTATGACCTTTCCTCAAGTCTCTATCATGGCAGAGGCTACAACTACGGATTCTCTGTCATGCTCAATAAGCATAGAGGAAGACTGAACGGATGGATGTCCTATTCATACGGACGAGCAAGACGCCAGTTTGCTGAGTATGGATATGAGGGATGGTTTTCTGCTTTGCATGAACGTCCGCATGAGTTCAATGTCGTAGCATCATACTCGCTCTCGAAGCGTCTGAACCTTGGTGCAACCTTCATTGCCGCCTCAGGAACTCCGTTCACAGCGTCAAGGTCTTTCTATATCTATAATGGAAATATAGTCATAGAGAAAGGTGAGCATAATGCTAACCGTCTGAATCCTTATATTCGTCTTGACCTTAGTCTTGACTATAAACTAAAATCGAGGATATTTAAGGAGAGCGGACTTAATTTCTCGTTGTATAATTCACAGATTAGAGCAAACGATCTCGCTTACTATGTGAAGACCTATAATGATACTTTCTCGTATAAACCGGTAACATTCCTGCTTCCTCTATTGCCGTCCATCAGTTATTATGCAAAATTCTGAAACACGTATGACGATGTCTAAATATCTTATCCTTCTGGCAATTGCCTTCGCATCCGTCCTGACTGCCTGCGATGGAGACAGCATCATTCTCAATGCTGAGCAGCAGTATGTTGTTGAAGGATGGATTGATAGTGGTGATTATCCTATTGTGATGATTACCAAGACGATGCCTATTGACTATGAGCGATATGAGGAAGAAGATCTTATCAATCTGATTGTACCTGATGCCAACGTAAGGGTTGTCTGTGATGGAGATACTGTAGAACTTCAGGCCGAGATGAACCCAAACTATTTTCCTCCGATCATATATACGACAAAACAACTTAAAGGACAGCCCCATCACACTTATAAATTGCTCATTGATACATCTGACGGTCAGCAACTTAGTGCTGTCACTACCATACCTGATGTTGCGGTGATAGACAATCTGACTTACTCTGCCATTCAGACGTGCGACACCTTGTTCCAACTGACGTTGCGTTTCCATGACAACCCATCGCAGAAGAACTATTATAAGCTCTTTACAAGGACCAAGAATCCGCGTTTCGCTGATTCAGAGGAAGGCTATTACAGCAGCTATTTTACTAATAGTTTTCTGTCGCCTGTAATCAGTTGCTTTGACGATGCTACTCTTGATAGCGATGTTACGGTGAACTTCACTCGTGGTTTCATGAACTATGTAAAAGATCCTAATATTTATTTCTTGAGTGGAGATGAAGTGGAAGTGAAATTTGCGCAAATTGATGCAGAGTCATTCCGTTTCTGGGACGAACAACAGAACCAAATGCTCTTTGGTACAAACTATATGTTCCATGGTACGAGGAACAATGAGACAACAATAAAGGGAGGACTTGGATCATGGTGTGGATATGGCGCGGCATTCCAAAAAATAGTGATTCCTTAAGTTGTTGATAATCTATCACTTAGATATGTGTGTTTTAAAAGGTAGCAAATCGGAAGGTAAAAAGCATTGAATCACCTTCCGATTTGCTGCTTTTTACCTTCCGATTCGCTACCTTTTAAAATTCGTTCAATACTGATAGTAGTTTCTTGAGGAAATTATTCGCGTGGAATTAGAATTTTCTAAAGATAAGTTTGTATTTCCCTGACGAAAGAATCATGTTGTCAGAGTTGAGCAATTCAAAGTGAAATGTCTGAGTCAAACGACCAGGACGTACTGTATCCTCTTCAGGGAAAATTCCCCATTGAGTCAATATTTCTATTTCTTCTTTTTCAATCCATGCATCGTTGTCAGATGCCTGTTCGTTTATTGATTCGTGACAGAAATCATAGAGAGTAATATCGTTTCCTGTCCGCTCAAAATGACTAAATAACCTGAAACCATCATATAGACTCAATTGTACGAGATTGGTGCGGATTGACCAATATACCTGTCTATCTTTGGTGTTTGTTACAGTTCCGTTTTCTTCAATACTCATCAGTTGCCACATGCCATCAAGGTTACCATTGTTTGGTACTTTGTCACATGCTATGGTTAATGTCATGATGAGAAGAAATAGTATATACTTTATATATTTTTTCATGTGGTCTTAGAGTTTGAAAGTCTTACGAATTGTTATTTGTAACGCTGTCTTGTTTCCTGTGACAGAACCATGATCCCATCCGAATGCTAATGTTCCTTTCCATCCGTTTAAAGTCTTTGGCTGGTAAGTGGCTTCTGCAAGATAGTATTGTTGAGCAAGCACATCAGGGTAAGGTTTGGCATACGTGCCCCAGTTCCTTGTAAATGAAGCGATTACTCTCCATGCGACTTCTTCGGTAGGATTACCATCGATGCCAAAGTGCAAGGCACGAAGACGATTGTTCAAGAACTCAAGGTGGTGATTGCTATTGTATATGGGCGATGGGAATAGAGGGTTGCCCATACCTAATCCCCAGTGTTGCCAACCTGTGTACAGACTGTGGTTATAGTAATTATCCATTCCTGTATATGACTCTGGCATATTGGGTGATTTGTCATGATAGACAGGTCCTGCCTGGTCTTTTGAAGATATGTGTTCAACGATAATATGACTGACGAATGGATTTTTCTTCAACCCAAATTCAAGGCCTACGAGATGGTCATAGATGCCATATTGAACAGTCAGCATAGATTGATCCTCGAACATACGTTCAAAATAAGCATTGGCATACCATTGATCTTCTTCTGCAGCGTCACGGTTTGCCTGATATTTCAACGAGAAAATATATGAACCGAATGTGTTGCCAGCAGCATTGGAGATGTTTCCGTCGGTCACGTCACTACTGCCCATCGGCCAAAGCGCATGCCAGAAATCACTGAATTTTTCAGAGTGGACAATTGCCTCACCGTCATGATGGTTTCTTCCGTAAGCATTGTAACTGATGCCACCAAATTGTGTCATCATCTGTAAGCTGCCTTCGAGGGTTAATGGGAACTTATCCTCTCGGCCTAATTTAAGGAAAAGTGCTCTCTCATTGTATAGAATGTTTGAAGTGTATCGGCCTCCATCAGCTATCCAACTCTCCTGCCAGTTACCGTCGGTTGTTTTGCCATATCCTAAACGTCCTCCAACTTTCAACCATCTATTGGTCCCCGGAAAACTAAAGTAGTCCACTTTGATTGTAGCCTCTGGTATGGGTAATGCATTGATACCGTTCCCAAGTCCACCAGAACTGAGTCTTTCGTTTCGGAAGTCAAGGCGGTGTTCCTTCTGTCCTATGACGAGATGCACTTTCTTCCACGATAGTTCAGCATAGGCTTCGTGAATGAAAAACTTAGATTGAGCATTCTGAGATAACTGTATATCAAATGCATAGTCCATTTTCATCTGCTTGACAGAGTCGATAGATAGCGTACCATTGATGCCTGCTCGCTCATATGCAGAATTGCTGTATGGAGATACTAAACCATTCTTATTGGCACTTAACCATAGGGGCGAAAAGTCTCCGCCACCAACAGTTCCTGAAGCTTCTATGAAGATCTCCTGTGCGTATATTGGTGTTGATAGGCAAATTGAAATTGCCAATACAATGATTTTTAAGATGAATTTCATCAGTCAAAAATGTTTCAGATTATTTATTTGCAAATGCAGATATATTAGCGATGAGTACATTGATCATCCCTCTATTTGATGTTGTCTGAGTATTCAAGTCGCGTATTCTTGTCTGGCAGAAATCCTTTCCTGCCAGACAAGAATCATATTCATCATAAACTGCTTCGGACAGGCATGGAGGGACCGTATGGCTATGGTAACAATCATCATGCTTTCCGTATTGTTCATTTTCGTCAACTACATGATGGCATCATACGTTTTACAAACGCTAATTTTTGGTAGATGCCGTATTGTATGTGATTGTTCAATATACTATCAATATGTTCATTTGGCGATTTGAACTATAGGAAGGTAAGGGATAGTGCAATATGTGTTTCTAAATAAATTCAAACACTTTAGTAAAATACTTAAGAGAACACATGACAAAGTTTGAGTACACACCATTGCGCTTGCATGCAATAGCATCCTCCTTCGTTATAAGAAGCCTATGGGAGAACTTGCTTGTACTGATGCCGCCTGTGCGCATCGTCACGAAGTCCTTTTTTATGTACTTTGCTCTAATACTGTGCTTACAAAGTAAGCGTACCATCATGTCAAAGTCTGAGCATATTTTGTAGTCTAGTGAGTAAAGACCATAGTCATCATAAACACTCTTACGGCAATAAAATGAGGGATGCGCAGGCATATACCCCCATCTCATCAACCAAGGTCTAAACATCTTTGAACTATAATAACGCACACACTTCTTCAGGTTATCAGGTCTGACAAAGTGAATGTCGCCATACAGCGCATCTATCTCCACTTCTGTGCTAAACGTTCCCGCTACTATTGCCAATATATCATTTGATGTGAAGAAATCATCGCTGTTCAGTATTCCTACGACATCCCCAGTGGCATGTTCAATGCCCTTATTCATTGCATCATATATTCCGCGGTCAGGTTCGCTTATCCAGCGTAAGCGTCCAGTGAATACGGACTCGTAACTCTGGATAATATCAATAGTCCCATCCGTAGATCCACCATCAATAATCCAATACTCAATGTCCTTATAAGTTTGATTGAGCACTGACTCAATGGTGTCACGAATAGTTGCTTCGCTGTTATATGTCGCTGTGACGAGTGATATCTTCATCTTTATAACTTTTATTTATTTGAAAACTACCAATTACTAATTCATCTCCCGTTTTGCCTTCAAAGGCCAATACCATACGTTAAACATAACCTGGCTGAATACTTGTGCACATATAATGCCCCATACTCCCCAGTGGAAGTAACTCAGGAGAATGAAGGAAATGCAAACGCAGGTGATTGCTGATACCACAAATGCACGCATGTAGATAATGCGGTTTGTAGCGGAAAAGTAGGTGGTGTAGCAGTTCCTGTAACGTATGAGGAATTGGGAGATACTTATTCCTAGGAAAACAGGAATACTGACGCAAATGTCAGGACTTACATATTGCAGGAGAGGGAATGCTACAAAAATTGAGCCCAATGTGCCTAACGTGAAAAGTAGAATCAGACTCCAAACTATTTTTTTCATCGTCTGCTTCATACGCAGTTTATCACGGTTGATATAAGCCGATTGCAGTTGTGGCTGGTACGTGTTGTATAAAACAGAAGATATCATTGCCACGGCAGTAGCAATTTGGAGAGCTATGGAATAGACTCCAGTCTCCTTAAGAGACATAAATGCAGAACAGATCAGAACAGTAGCTTGATCGGTAGCGTATATCGTTAACTGAATTATTCCGTCACGCCAAGCATTGTGCCAGATCGTGATAAAAAGTTCCTTTATCTTGCTAACTTTTACGGAGTCTGTTATTTCTTTCAACCTTTCCCCTATATTTTCATATCTGTAGAAGTAATGTTTACCTAGCCATCTGAATACTGTGCCATAAGTAAGATAAGCTACGGATGCACCTATGATGCCCATCCCAAGGGATAACAGTACAATAAGTACAAAAATATGAGCAAGACGAGCTATTACCTTGTTCTGATTAGACCGTTTGACAGCACCAACGCCCAAAAGGAATGAATCATAATAGTTGAAATATAGATTAAGAAAGATCGCAACACTATATATCAACCAAGCGATGATATGCTGATTTCCAGGAACATCTCTTGATATGAATAGAATGTATAGAGTACCTAGGGTAAGAAGTAGGACAAGGGCAATGGAAGCAATGATAAGATAGACGAACTTACTTGTTGTAAGTATTTCTTTCATGAGCCTGAAGTCTGTCTCTGATTCGTCCGCTGCCTCTGCATCCACCTTTTGAAGTTTACGGCTTCCGCTCCAACAATAGGTTATGTTGCGTGCAAAGGTATAGGTGAATCCAAAGTCAAAAAGACTTGCAATAGCCCCAATACTCACAAACACATACCATAGGCCAACAAGGTCGCTGCTTAGGAACCTAACGATAAGTGGCAGTATGATGATGTATGAGGATAGAGATATTGCAGTGCCTAAATAGCTCCAGACTATGTCTCCGCGTTTTATATTTATCTTCATGACCTGATCTCCCTCTCTCGAATTTTAATTGCAGGATTACCACTGAATATACCATACGCTTGGGTGTCACGATTGGCAACAGACATAACTGATAATACAGAATGACTATGCATAGTTACACCCGGACACACCATGGCTTTAGCTCCAACCCAACATCCGTCTTCAATGATTATCTTGTCAACGATAAGATCAAACGCTTCCTTCTTGTAGTTGTGATTGCCACATAGAAGCATTGCGCCCTGGCTGATACAGCAGTTGCTACCGATACTTGTGGTCACAAGATTGTCTATCCATACCTTTTCACCTATCCATGTATTATCACCTATCTTCAGATTCCATGGATATTTAATGTTTACAGATGGCTTAATGACTACATTCTTGCCTATTTCTGCACCAAACAACCTTAGAATCCAAACCTTTATACCTGATATGGGTAACGCGGGATTCATAAGAAAGAAGATATTGGCAAAATACCAAAGCGTGCGTTTCAATGCGCCTGCTCCGGTATCATACCATGAGTTATCATATTTTGACAAATCTACAGTTGACATTATTTATTGTGGTTTCCTGTTAGGGTGTTATATAATTCAAGATACTCTTTGTAACGGTCTTGCTTGTTGAATCTGGACAATGCATGCATCCTGCATTTCTCTATAACAGAGTCATCCTTCGGATGAGAAACTATTGATTCTATAGCTTCTTTTACCATATTAATGTTTCCTGCCTCAACGACACGGCCCACTTCCTCGGTGATGAGTTCGGGTGAGGCAGTAGCATTATATACAACAGATGGAGTGCCGCATGCAAGTCCCTCAACTGTTGTCAGTCCGAATGTTTCTTCATAAGACAAGTTTAGAACAATATCTGCAGCAGAATACAGTTCTGCCATCTTATCAACACTTTCGGTTCGCTCAATACCAATAACATTATTTGGCAGTGCTTTTAACTGTTTCTTTTTTAATCCTACGACAACAATGGTAAATCGTTGATCAAGAATCATACTAAGGCTTAGGATGTCTTTCAACCCTTTTCGTTGACTCCACATTGTAGCCGCAGCAACAAGCATGAATTCAGACGTTATATTGTTTTTACTCCGAATGTCTGAAGTGTTAGGGTAGGGATGGAATACCTCTGTGTTGATGCCGTTATAAATTGTTTTTATTTGATATTCCTTTCCGAGGAATGACTGTTTCATGATGCCAGTCAGCCATTCGGAAACGGCAACAATAGTCATGTTGTTAACGTGACTAAATGCCATCTTCTTTTTTTCTAAGTTTACAGAACTGCGATCCAGGAACTTTGTTGCAGGGTAAGAATCCTTTTGTGGGCAAGCACCGCATTTATTCTTCCATCTGTCACAATTAGCATACGAAAAATAAGCGCAATGACCTGTTACTGCCCAACAATCATGCATTGTCCATACAACAGGGATGTTACAGTCTTTAAGAAAGGAAAAAAGAACTTCATAGTTAAGGTAATACCCGTGGATGTTGTGCAAATGTATCAGGTCTGGTTGTATCTCTTTGATTTTAGACACGAGTTCTTCTGTAGGATTGGTGGAACATAATCCATGCTTGTCAAAGAGTCGGGTATTCAACAGATGTGTGAGCAGATTAATCTTATTACCAACGCGTATGAGTTGCGATTTACTCATGGGATGTCCCTGACCATAAGCGATATAACTGTCCCAATTGTTGTTCATGGCATCAATGCCGATTTCCTCGGCTATTCTACCTGTTGAACCCCAGTTGGCAACAACATTTATTTGAAGTATCTTTTTTTTATGCTCGGACATATACTTAATCTTTCGTTTGATTATAAGAATCCCTCTCAGGATTTCATTATTTTTCCGTATATCGCATCATATTGACTGGCAATTCTATCTACCGAGAAACGGGCTACGTTCTTGAATCCTCTGCCGATCATCTCGTTGCGGAAGTTTTCATCTTCAATGATTCTTGTGAATCCTTCACGTATAGAGTCGCAGCTTTCTGGATTGACAAGTACTGCACTATCTGCTGCAATCTCCGTCATAGGTTCTATGACAGACGTAAGCACTATTCTACCAACTGCCTGTCCCTCAATAATAGGCATGCCAAAACCTTCGTAAATAGACGGGAAGGAAACTATATCACATTTCACATATTCGTGAAGTAGTTCCTCGTCAGAGATATTGGACTTTTGTTTATACTCTACATTGGAATCACGTAGCTTGGCCTTTTGCTTGTCATCCAGTTCGCCAATGATTACCAATGTACATTTTATGTTTCGTAAAGCGTCAACTACTCTGTCTAAGTTCTTGTTCCATCCTGTACCGATATGAAGAATACGTGGCTTGTTGCAATCGAATTCTTTTGGAATCGGTTTGAATATTGTATCCACGGGATTGTAAACCGTCGTTACTTTGTCGGCAGGAATATCAAACTCTTTTAACAACTCATTTCGAGTGGTGTTTGAAATACACGTTATGTGGTCGGCTTGTCTCAACGGTATTGTGAACCATAGTGTTCTTAGCAACCATTTCTTTAGCTTGTTACCGGGTATTCGCAGGGTGACAAGGTCGTGTACAGTTAATATCGTCTTGCACCCAGGCAATGCCATTGTGAGATAGTGCGTATCACCCGTTATATGGTTGACACCATTCTTGTTTCTGCGAAAATATGTCCATATAATATTCTTACACACGCTTGGCAATCCCGCTCTGTGAGAAGGAACCTCAATAGCAGAAGAATTGTCGTTGTTTATCATCATCAAAGGTTGAAACACCTTGTGTATGCTAAACCCTTTTTTGCGATTACGTTCAATATATAATATTTTAGTCTGCACTCTGTCTGACATAATCTGTATTGATAAATATTCCTTTGTATGGTACGAAATAGTCTGTTCCTTCTCCGTAGTTGGAGAATCCCTTGAATATGTTTATAGTACAATAAACGGTTAGGAGTAACATAAGCCCGAGTTTACCATAGTTCGGCTTGAATATGGTCAGTACGTATGGTACAACGAAAATCTCAGCCAGATTGTAGTAGAGCAATCCGCGGGCAACAATAATCTGTAAGACGGTGTTGTTGAATATAATGTAGATGACAACACTGAAGAAGTACATGTTGAACAATAGATTGTACTTTGGGTCTTTATCTACCTTACTTTTGAAGACCAAAAGTAGTACTAGCCATATAGTTTTCTTTGCCAACGTGAATAAAGTAGAAATTATAGAAGTCTCATTGTCGAGATTCGTATATAGGTTAAGTCGCGTACTCGTATCACTCCCATCACCACTCATCGCCAATGCTACACCTGTGCCTAGGATATCAACTATTCCCGACAAGGATAATATTATAGCTATAGAAAGTGTTCCAAGAATAACCTTCATCGGAAATTCGCGATTCAGGAATAATGCCGGCACAGCAAGTATAACTGTTTTGTGGAAGAAGAAAGCTATGATAATGGATAAAATGAAAAGCTTTCGCTCGCCTTCAAGAAGAAATACCAAACCAACAGAGAATAATGCCAGTGCAAGAAACTGCCTG
Source organism: Prevotella sp. (assembly GCA_045643065.1). Taxonomy (GTDB): domain Bacteria; phylum Bacteroidota; class Bacteroidia; order Bacteroidales; family Bacteroidaceae; genus Prevotella. Next base: position 32,079 of record JAZUKC010000122.1, on the reverse strand, counting down.
TTCATACCCATGTATGGAACTATGATCATATAGAAAAGCAACAGGGATACGAATGGAGAATGGGAAGTTTTTGTAATGGCATAAAAAAATAATGAATAGAATACCAATGCATGCACTACAAGATATAAGGTATAATCTTCCGATAGAGAATGTAGAATACCCATGAACAGCATATAACCTGGCTCAAAGAGACTGTTACGATCTGCCATTATATCAAAATTAGAATAGAAATTGTAGTACGATAACCAGTCTGAACCGGTTTCCCAACGTAGGCCATCATGAAAAACGAGAAAGAAGAAACACAAGGTCAACATCAATACCTTGTATTTCTTAACAATCTCTGGATTGAATACTTCTAAGTAAGAAAACAGAGAAAAAATAAAAATTGCAAAAACATAAATTGCCATGTTTGCGATTGTCTTTTTCTACTATTTATTTATTTCTCGCGTCCTTCGCTATTATTAAAATGGATGTAAAGATTACTGCTACTATTATGAATCCCAATACGATTAATGCACGCTTAGGTCCAGCCTTCAATACGGGAACAGATGCCGGTTCGATTTGAGTAAATACGGGTGTACGCTCCTGTAACTTAGCTTTTGCAAGAGCCAACTGCTGCTTAAGTTGAGTGTATTCTGTCGATTTTATCTGTACATCCTTGTTCAGTTTTTCTTTATGTGACTTTACACTTTCAAGCACAGGGTTAAAATGACTGTCGCTGTACGATGCACTTGTGTTGATAATGCTGTTATACTGGCTCTCAACCTTTTCAAGAATTTTCTCCGTGTATTCAACATCAACCTTTGCCTTCTTTGTCCTGTATTCCGTTATGTAATCCTGCAATCTGCTCTGTATTGTGTCAGCTATTATTGCCGAAATGCAAGGATCCTGAGCTGTAACATCTATGGTAATAACACTTGTTTTCTTATCTACAGAACACTTGATGTCACCTATGATTTTCTGCTTAAGTCCTTCCTGTTCCTTTGTCAGACAAAACCTATCTAAAGAGTCCTTCTTCGGTTCCTCATTTTTTGCAAAGAGTTTCTCAACAGCTCCTATTGCCTCAGTCCACCATGGACGCACAGCATGTTTCTTCAGGTAGTCAGCATAAGTCATATCATGAATTTTGCGGTCAAGAGTTGTCACCTTGACATCAAAAAGACCGAGAACAAATGGTGATGAATGAACTATCTGAGGATAAAGCTCAGGATACAAAGCATCATAGGATGAACTGGATGTAGAGAAATTAACGCCGACCATTGATGCCAGATCGCTCAAGTTGTCAGTAAGACTTCCCGAACCGCCAACCTCTGGCGCAAGAAGTACCTCTGTCTTATAATAATTAGGAATGCTAAGTGCAATAATAACACCCAGCACTGCAGACACAACAGAGGGTATAATAAACGACTTCTTCTTTTGGATGAGCAATTTGAATATGTATAGGAGGTCAACTTTATCTTCCAGTGATTTATTTTCCATATACGGTAAGTCTTATGATTTGGTTATACTTTTTTTCGTGACGCACGTTTATTTTTTGCAAAATTACCAATAGTGTCCGGATAAATTCTCAGAAGAGGGCCCCTTCCACATATTGAGGCCTCGGACGTTCATCATTATTAATTTCTTTAACGTGATTGAATATGAAATGGATATCATCTTGCTTGAATAGAAGCGGCCCAATAGAGTTAGATATTGTATGAAGGGTTTGAGGAAGGAAGAACCTTTTCTTTGCAATGATAAGTAACATGTAGTCACATACTGCAATCCAAAGTTGCAAATAGACTGCATTTTCAGAAGTACCATAAAACTTCTTGATGTGCAGATACAGCTATTTGAAGAAAACATAACTTCCCCTAATGTTGACTTGGGAACAGTGCTTAGACCTGCATGGTAAAGACCTTTTCCACAGAATTTTAGTATCATTTCAATGTCTCGCAGACCTAATCTATCGGTAAACTGAGCAAAACTCATGACCTTGAATAGGTCAAAACAAGTGAATGTTTGGGTGTGCCAATCACCCTTGTAACGGTCAACGCATTTCTTGAACTCATAGCGAGAAACTAGAGACATAATCTGAGAAAATATGGTCTTTTTCGTACTCATCATAGCAATATACAGCCATTTGAGGCTCGCTTGCTATAGTACAATATTTAATCCAAAAATTCAAAGAACGCTATAACTGTTTAATTATTAATCATTTAAACTATATGTCCGAGGGTTTATCTGGACAACTGTGCAAAATTACAAAAAAAAAACAGATATTGCAAATATTTTTTATAAAAATATGCTTTTTTACTATTTGGTATTCTTCTTTATAGGAGAACGGTAATTTCAGCTTATTTACGCTTGGAATAGCAAAACGTGTTGAGATAAGCACCTCTAATTTTTTTGCGTATATGCGTGAGAGGAGGCACGCGTAGTGATTGGCGGAATTAAAAATAGCCGCACTCTTTCGGGTGCGGCTATTCGTGGCGTTTATGGTTTGTTTTTTACTTCTTGTAGTAAGGAGTGTTGTATGTAAGACGAACACCCTTAGCTGTAGCACTAACGATGAGGACGGTACCGTCGTTAGATACCTGGTAAGTAATAGAACTCTGGTCCTTTGCTGTCTGGTGGTAAACAACATTGAATGTCTTTGTTACGGTTTCGAAAGCATTGCCAGACATTGGGATGTCAACAATCAGCTGACCCAGCTTTGACTTCTCTGCCTTCAGACTCAGTGTAATCTCTGTACCCTGACAGTTGCCTTTCAGACAATCATTTACGTCGTCATAAACGTAGCCTTTTGCAGAAATAAGCTGTGCAATCTCGAAGTAGTTCTTGTTGAGGTCAATGCCGTCAAACTCGAATGCGTTTGCGCTGATGCTCATTACGAGAGCAAAGAGTGCGAGGAAAATCTTCTTCATAATGTTTATTGTTTTTTAGGGTTGTTTGTTTATTTTGTTTTTACGCTGCAAAGGTACTGTTTTTTTCTTTAACACAATTATTATTTTTCGGTTTTCTGCCTTGATTTAAGATTTATTAATAACAAATTGTAAGTTTGAGGGTGTTTTTAACGGGGTTTTACTTATAATCTGTAACAATATGACAAGTTGAGCGCATTTGTGATTTCTTTCTTGTTTATGTTCGTTTGTAATAGAAACTGTCATAATTATATATGTTTGCTGGGCACCAATAGCTCTGGAATGTTAACGCTATACAAATGGGCGTGTCATTAGTAGTATTTGATATTTTGAATAGTAGCAAATGAAAATTTCATTCAATACTTTTAGCATAATTATTCAATAACATTGGCCTTGCTTTGCTGTGCCGTTCCTAACGGCCGGACGTTTCATATTGATTCGCCTTGTGTTTCCTATTGAATCGGTGACCGTTTCCTATTGATTCACCTTCCGATTCCTATTGAATCACAAAGCCAAAATTATTGAGTTGAAAATAAAGTGGATAAACATTTGAGCCTTAGTGTGTTATACCGTAAAGGTAAAGTGTTGCTTCTCGCAACATATAAGGCGGTAATTAACGCTATAGGAAGGCTATAAGAATGGATGATAAAAAAACATGAGCCCGGCAGATGCCGAGCTCATGTGATAGATTGTTATAGTTTCCTGAAGAACGAAGGGATTAGTCCTCCCAGTTCTCCTGAGACTTACGAACGTATGTCTTGTAGCGGATCTGTGCCATCTGCTTAGCCTGAGCGAAGAGCTCTGCTGCCTCGTTAGGGTAAGCCTTCTTAACAGAGAGGTAACGAACCTCGCCGTCGAGGAAGTCCTGGAACTTATCCCACTGTGGCTCCTTAGAGTCGAGAGAGAATGGGTTCTTACCCTGCTCTGCCAACTCTGGGTTGTAACGCCACAGGTGCCAGTAACCACACTCTACAGCACGACGCTCCTCTTCCTGTGAGCGACCCATGCCGCCCTTGATCTTCAGACCGTGGTTGATACATGGAGCATAGCCGATGATGAGTGATGGTCCGTGGTATGCCTCTGCCTCACGGAATGCCTTGAGACACTGAGCGTTGTCAGCACCCATGGCAACCTGAGCAACATAAACGTAACCGTATGTTGTAGCGATCATACCGAGGTCCTTCTTACGGATACGCTTACCCTGTGCTGCGAACTGAGCGATAGCACCGAGTGGAGTAGCCTTAGAAGCCTGACCACCAGTGTTAGAGTAAACCTCTGTATCGATAACGAAGATGTTGAGATCCTCGCCAGAAGCGATAACGTGGTCGAGACCACCGTAACCGATATCGTAAGAAGCACCGTCACCACCGATGATCCACTGTGAACGCTTAACGAGGTAGTGGTCGAGAGTCTTGAGCTCTGTGCATGTTGGGCAACCAGCCTCAGCACCCTTAGCAATCTCTGGCTTCAGGATTTCAGCAAGACGCTTTGTCTCCTCTGCGTCCTCGCACTTCTCGATCCATTCAGCAGCAGCTGCCTGATACTCTGCAGAACCCATCTTCTCGTCAACAACCTTCTGGAGGAGGATTGCAACGCGCTCCTTCATCTTCTTGTTACCCATTACCATACCGAGACCGAACTCGCAGAAGTCCTCGAACAGTGAGTTGTCGAATGCTGGACCCTGACCCTTCTCGTTTGTTGTGTAAGGTGTTGATGGGATAGAAGCTGAGTAGATTGAAGAACAACCTGTAGCGTTAGCGATGATCTCACGGTCACCGAAGAGCTGAGAGATGAGCTTAACGTATGGAGTCTCACCACAACCAGAACATGCGCCTGAGAATTCGAAGAGTGGGGTAGCGAACTGAGAGTTCTTTGGATTAGCCTTGATGTCAACGAGATCCTGCTTAGACTTAACGTTAGCGATGAGCCAATCCCAATCCTTAGCGAGCTTCTGCATGTCAGCTGCGTCTGGGTTGTAAGGAACCATCTTGAGAGCCTTGACAACGTTGCCAGTCTCCTTGTCCTTCTTACCAGGACATACGTCAACACAGTTACCACAGCCAAGACAGTCGAGTACAGAAGGGTCCATGATGAACTTCATGCCCTTCAGAGCTGCTGGTGCCTTGATCTCCTGCATTGGAGCGTCGATACCCTTCTCCTCCTCTGCGTCGAGAACGAATGGACGGATAGCTGCGTGAGGACAAACGAATGAACACTTGTTACACTGGATACACTGCTCAGCGTCCCATACAGGAACGAATGCAGATACACCACGCTTCTCCCAACGAGCAGCACCGTTGTACCATGTACCGTCAACTGTGTCGTACTTAACGAAGTCTGAAACCTTCAGGAGGTCGCCTGCCTGTGCGTTGATAGGACGAACGAGATCCTTAACGAATGCTGGTGCGTCATCTTCCTTAACAGCATCATCAGCGAGGTTAGCCCATGCTGGGTCAACTGCGAGCTGCTTGTACTCACCACCACGGTCGATAGCGTTCCAGTTCATCTGAACAACGTCGTCGCCCTTCTTGCCGTAAGACTTCTTAGCGAATGCCTTCATCTGCTCGATAGCGAGATCTACTGGGATAACCTCAGAGATACGGAAGAATGCAGACTGGAGGATAGTGTTGGTACGGTTGCCAAGACCGAGCTCCTGAGCAATCTTTGTAGCGTTGATGTAGTAAACCTTGATGTTCTTTTCAGCGAATACGCGCTTAACCTTGTTAGGGATGAAGTTAACGAGCTCCTCGCCGTCGAAGATTGTGTTGAGGAGGAATGAACCATTCTCACGGATACCACGAGTAACATCGTACATGTTCAGGTAAGCCTGTACGTGACATGCAACGAAGTTAGGAGTTGTGATCTGGTATGTAGAGCGGATAGGCTCGTCACCGAAACGGAGGTGTGAACATGTGAAACCGCCTGACTTCTTTGAGTCGTAAGAGAAGTATGCCTGGCAGTGCTTGTCTGTTGACTCACCGATGATCTTAACTGAGTTCTTGTTAGCACCTACAGTACCGTCAGCACCGAGACCGAAGAACTTACACTCCTGGATAGACTTGCCACCGAGTGCCATCTCCTCAACAACTGGGAGTGAAGAGAATGTAACGTCGTCAACGATACCTACAGTGAAGTGGTTCTTTGGCTCTGGGAGCTCGAGGTTATTGAATACAGAGATAATCTTAGCAGGAGTTACGTCTGAAGAACCGAGACCGTAGCGACCACCAACGATTACAGGGCGGTTCTCCTGGTCATAGTATGCAGACTTAACGTCGAGGTAGAGAGGCTCACCCTCTGCACCTGGCTCCTTTGTACGGTCAAGTACAGCAATCTTCTTACATGTTGCAGGAACAGAAGAGAGGAGATACTTAACAGAGAATGGACGGTAAAGGTGAACAGCAACCATACCAACCTTCTTGCCCTCAGCAACGAGGTGGTCGATAGCTTCACGAGCTGCCTCAGTAGCAGAACCCATGAGGATGATTACGTTCTCAGCATCCTTTGCACCATAGTATGAGAAGTTGTGATACTCACGACCTGTAATCTTAGAAATCTCGCCGAGGTAGTGCTCTACAACGTCAGGGATAGCATCGTAGTAAGAGTTGCAAGCCTCACGGTGTGTGAAGAATGTCTCTGGGTTCTCAGCTGTACCACGTGTTACAGGGCGCTCAGGAGAGAGTGCACGGTCACGGAAGTTCTTGATGTCAGCCTCGTCAACGAGTGGACGGATGTCCTCCATGTCCATAACCTCAATCTTGTGATACTCGTGAGATGTGCGGAAACCATCAAAGAAGTTGATGAATGGTACGTGTGTCTTCAGAGTAGCGAGGTGAGGAACTGCTGTGAGGTCCATAACCTCCTGAACAGAACCTGAACAGAACATTGCGAAACCTGTCTGACGACAAGCGTAAACGTCCTGGTGGTCACCGAAGATACAGAGTGAGTGAGATGCAAGTGTACGAGCAGATACGTCGAATACACATGGGAGCAGCTCACCAGCGATCTTGTACATGTTAGGAATCATCAGCAACAGACCCTGTGAAGCAGTGAATGTTGTTGTCAGGGCACCTGCCTGGAGAGAACCGTGAACTGCACCAGCAGCACCACCCTCAGACTGCATTTCCTGTACACTTACTGTCTGACCCCAGAGGTTCTTGCGACCACGAGCAGACCAGTCGTCTGTGTGCTCCGCCATTGGTGATGACGGTGTGATAGGATAGATAGCAGCAACTTCACTGAACATATAGCTCACGTGTGCAGCAGCCTCATTACCATCACATGTAATGAATTTCTTTTCTTTAGCCATTGTTTTGTTTAAAAGATAAATATAATAAGTTATTGGTTTGTTTCGAAATTTGCCGGGAACTCATTCCTGACAGTTGCATAGTTGTTCCTTTAGGTCATAAATTTATCTTGCAAAGTTAGTAATAATTTGTTGAAATGCCAACCATATTAATAATGTTAGAAGAATATTTTAGTTTTTTTTGCATTTTAAGGATTTTTTATATGATAATTCTTTCTTACTTTTCGTAATATCAGATAATTTTATTACCTTTGCAGTATGAATATTCATGTGTTTAATCCTGAACATGATATTGCTTTGGCGGCAAACAGCAGATTCTGGACTTCACCTCATGCTGGAAGACAACTGAGAGCAGACCTTGGCTGGCTGCCGGTGTTGTGGGCTGAAGACAGAGATGTTGTTATTGTAGATGATATCGCTAAGGCAGAAAATGCTGTCAGGAAAATAAAGCGAAACTTACCTGATGTTACGTTCGTAACCATGGACAAGTTGTTGGCATTTGATTTGTCGGATGCCATAATATTGCCGTGGGGGTGGGATTTGAGCATTACACAACAATTACGTCGGGCAGGAGTAAACGAAAGTTTATTGCCGTCTGACCAGCAGTTGGAAAGGATACGGAATTTGTCTGATCGTGCTACTGCTTGCAGACTTTTGGAATATCTTTGTAAACGCGTTCCTGATTGCATCGGTGAATCTCGGATAATAACCAACGTTTCAGAAATTGAGAATGCTCGAGCAGAATGGGGAGAGATAGTGCTAAAGTCGCCCTGGAGTAGTAGTGGACGAGGTGTCAGATATATGGATGACAGGCCTAATAATATAATAAGGTGGGCAGAAAAGGTATTGCGAACTCAAGGGCACTTGATTGTTGAACGCAGGCTGGACAAAATTCTTGACTTCGGAATGGAGTTTTCTGCAGGACGTGGTGGCATCGTTACTTATGAAGGTCTGTCTTTGTTTGATACTTCTGGTGGAGCATACACGGGGAGTGTATTGGCAACAGAGGAAGAAAAGATGAAAATCCTTGAGAACTATCATGTTGCAGAACAATTGGAGGTTATCCAGCGTGCTATATGCATGTGGATGAAAAACGAATTGTCCAATGACTATTATGGTCCGTTTGGAGTGGACATGATGATCTGCAGGAATAGTGTTAATGATGTTCTGGTAAATCCCTGCGTTGAGATAAATCTAAGGCGGACAATGGGACATGTGGCGCTGGCAATATCGCCCGAAGAACCAGAACGCCAACAGATAATGCGAATAGGATACGAAGGAGCAAACTATCATTTCCGTGTGTATAATAATCACGAAATTTTGTTTTGATGTGTTTTTTTCGCTTATGCTGGGCAATAATTAAGGTTAATATCCGTTTATAAAGATAATTTAGGTATCTAAGCGTTTGATGCGGATTATGTATCTAAACATACAAGCTATCAGAAAGTTGACTTAATAATAAAATAGAACGAATGAAAAGGTTATTATTATTTGTTTGTCTGTTACTAATGATTTCATTTGCTGCTCATGCACAAATGACAGACGATCAGGTGGTAGATTATGCAAAAACTCAAATGGCTGCTGGCAAGGATGCAAAGCAGATCGGAAAAGAACTTATGGGACGTGGCGTCTCTATTGAACAGATAGAACGCTTGAGGACGAAATACAGCAATTCTACTGAAGAGCGGACCGTTATGCCTGCTGAAACTGATAGGTCGCGTGTGTCTAATGGTGAGAAGCGTCCTGACGATTTCTCTGAAATTAAAGACAAAGACGAAAAGGAAGATACTTCCTTGCGTAAGATATTCGGTCATGATATTTTCCGTGCTAAGAATCTGTCGTTTGAACCTGCCATGAACATTGCAACACCAGCAAACTATACTCTTGGTCCTGGTGATGAGGTTGTGCTTGACATATTCGGAGCATCACAGTACAGTAACTCTTTCAAAATATCTCCTGATGGTACTATCACCATTCCAAATGAAGGACCAGTCAACGTTGCAGGTCTGACTGTGACACAGGCACAGGCTAAGGTCGCAAGAACTATTGGTGCTCATTATCAGGATTCCCAGATAAAGCTTACTGTAGGACAGACAAGAACTATCACGGTTAACGTGATGGGTGAGGTAAAGACACCTGGTACATATACACTCTCGGCTTTTGCTACGGTGTTCAATGCATTATATCTGGCTGGTGGCGTTACTGAGATTGGTACATTGCGTGAGATAAAGGTAAGTCGTAATGGTACCATAATAACCAAGGTCGATGTCTATGATTATATAGTGAATGGTCGTCTTACGGGCAATGTCATGCTTAAGGATAATGATGTTATTATCGTAGGTCCTTATGCAAATCTTGTTGAGGTGGTAGGTAAGATAAAAAGACCTATGTTCTACGAGATGAAGAAGACAGAATCGCTACAGTCACTGTTGCAGTTTGCTGGTGGTTTTACCGCTGATGCATATAAGCAGAAAATAAGAATAGAAAGAAAGAGCGAGGAAGGTCTTACTGTACATAATATTGACGAATGGGACTTTAATTCATTCAGAACAGAAGACGGTGACGTTGTTGTTGTAAGTGGAATCATAGAGCGCTATAAGAATACGGTAAAGGTCACTGGTGGTGTGTTCCGTGAGGGTCAGTATAAACTCGGTGGAACTGTCAATAGCGTAAAGACTCTTGTCGAGCAAGCTGGTGGACTGCTTGAGCAAGCAGTGTTGACACGTGCTGTATTGCGAAGGATGAAAGAGAACCGCACGTACATGACAATGACAGTAAATCTTGCAGGAATTATGGATGGCACTTCGCCTGATGTGATTTTGCAGAATGAGGACGAACTCATAGTGGGTTCTACTGTTGATATTGATAAGGACCATCGTATAGAGATATATGGCGATGTTTATACCCCTGGCGTATATGAGTTTTCAGAAGGTACAACTATTGAGGACTTGATAATCCAGGCAGGTGGACTCCGTGAGTCAGCATCGCTTTTAAACGTGGAGGTAGCGCGTCGAATTGTGTCTTCAGACGAAAACCCTGATGGCACGAAGATGGCCAATATATATTCACTCACTCTGAAGGATGGACTTGCAATAGAGGGTGAGAGTGGTTTTAAGCTGCGTCCTTATGATATCGTATCTATTCACCGTTCGCCTGATTATCAGGAACAACGTGTTGTTTATGTAACAGGTGAGGTCAACTATGGCGGTGCTTATGTTATCTCAAATAAGAACGAAAGAATCTCTGATATCATTAAGCGTGCAGGTGGACTCACCAAGAGTGCGTTCCTTGATGGTGCCCAGGTTATTAGAAAGATGAACGAAAAGGAAATAGAGATGCAGCGAAAGAAGCTTGAATTGTCCATGAATATGTCTGATTCTCTTTCTGCCAAGGGCGATTTGGAAAAGAACTATTATAATGTAGGTGTAAATCTGCGCAACGCACTGGATAATCCTGGTTGTGCAAGCGATATCACTCTCCAGGCAAATGACTCAATCTACGTGCCACAGCTTAACAATGTCGTTAAGGTAAGTGGTGAGGTTCTCCTCCCTAACACCGTGGCTTATGAAGAAGGTAAGAGTGCAAACTATTATATGAGTCAGGCAGGTGGTGTAAACAATCAGGGCAAGAAGAGCATGGCCTTTATTGTCTATCCTAACGGACAAGTAAACAAGGCGAATAAAGGCAAAGTGCTTCCTGGTTGTGAGATTGTAGTGCCGAAAAAACCAGAGAAGAAGGTTGACTCTCAGTTGATATCCCTTATTATAGCCGCCGTAGGCGCGTTGTCAACCATTGGTGCCGTCTTAGTGTCGGCACTAAGGTAGCAACGCATGCCACATACTATACCGGGCTTCCGGGTTTAACTGCTCTAATTGATGGAATACATCGGTTAGAGCAGTTCTTTTTGTGTCATGCTCATAGGGGCAATGTGTCTTTTGGTCTTGAAATCCCTCTTGCTTCGCTACCTGACTGATCATAGATTCATGTACAAGGCAAAGGGGGCGAATAACACTTAATGGGTAATGGCGCATCTTCATCAGTGGTTGCATTGAAGAAAAAGAACCTTCAAACGTAAGGTTCATAAGTGATGTTACAAGAAAATCGTCATTGTGGTGTCCAAGTGCTACTTTATTATAGCCATGTTCTGTGGCAAATTGGAATATTGTCTTGCGGCGGTTCCATGCGCAAAGTACACAGTGTGTTTTCCTATGGTCTGTGGATTCATCAAAGCTGCTATGTAGGACAAATAACTCTACTCCAAGGTTCTGGCAGAATCCCTGTATGTACGAACGGTCGGTCTCGTAAGGAATGTTGTCCATTATGACGTGTACAGCAGCTACACTAATACGTGGCTTCAGAATTTTTGCCTGACGCGCCATGAGACGTACTAACTCAAGTGAGTCCTTGCCGCCAGATAAGGCAACAAGGACTCTGTCTCCATCTTCAAGCAGATGATATTCCGCACAAGCACGTCTGAATAGACGTGTTATCTTCACTTCTATATCCATTTATCTCTTGTTCATTGAACCTGATTCTGCTGTACTTGCTGCTGAGCAGGAGCTATGCCTTTCGATTCTTTCATGTAGGTGGTGATGAGATTACGAACCTCAAAAGGATCTTTGATAAATCTAACTGTATGGTTAGTGCCACCGCTACCTACGAGTTCGATAGCGCCAGTGCCTATGATTCGCTCAATGAATGTCTGTTCAAAGTTCACTGTTTCTACCTTGAAGAGTGGAATTTCCGTAAGGCGGATATTCAGCAACCCATCTTTCTGTATGAATCTGTTATTGGTGACAGCAAATTCAGTCTTAATTCTGAGGATACATCCATAGAGAATGAATCCAAGACCAATCAGACAAGCTATCAGGGATACTACGAGCGCAATCTTTGTAGCAACCCCGTCGGTATCGTTTTGTGCTACGAAGACCATTCCTGTGATGCCCAATATATTAAGCAATACTCCCCAAACTGTGTAGCGGAAGTTAAAATACCAATGCAGGCTTCCTTTGAAAACTATTTTCTCGCCTGGTTCAAGAGTCTTTTCGATGAAATTTGCCATTGTCTTATTATTTTTAGTTTGTTTGTAGATATTCTATTTGTCCTTAGGTAGGGTAGGGACTATTCATGGTGATAAGGTTCACCTTTTATAATAGTGCATGCACGATAGATTTGTTCGCAAAATATTAGCCGGACCATCTGATGAGAGAATGTCATTTTCGAAAGACTGATCTTCTGATTTGCTCTTTCGTAAACTGCTGGCGAGAAACCATAAGGACCACCAATAACAAACACCAGACGACGAGCTATCTGTTGTTGACGCTCTATCCATGATGCAAATTCAACGGAACGGAATTCCTTGCCGTGTTCGTCCAAGAGAACTACAGTGTCAGAAGGTTGTAGCATCTTGAGAATAAGTTCGCCTTCACGTTCCTTTTGTTGCTCCTCCGTTAGTGCCTTTGTGTTTTTTAGTTCCGGAATTGTTGTTGTCTGGAACGGCATGTAGTGGGAGATGCGCTCACAGTAGTCGTTGATGCCTGCAATGAAATGCTTGTTCACAGTCTTGCCAACTTGTATTAGTTCTGTCTTCATCTAAAGTCGTTGATAAATGCAATTTTGATGCAAATTTAACAAATAATGATTAAAGATGAAAGTTTTCTGAAGAAAAATTTGCTTATTTCAAAAGATTTAAGTAATTTTGTTGCGAAAATATAGTAAGAAATGCAGTTTAACCATGCATCTTCGCTTTATTCTCATTTCTGAAAGACTAACTTGTATAATACTATATAAAAAACTTAAATCATAAAGAATAATTATGGCAAATAACGCAGAATTGGTTGCACAGTGTCGTGAAAAGGCACAAGAGTGGCTATCACCTCTTTTTGACGAAGAGACTCGTAAGGAAGTACAGACTATGCTTGATAATGAAGATCCTACTGACCTCATAGAGGCTTTCTATCAGCTCCTTGAATTCGGTACTGGTGGTCTTCGTGGTATTATGGGCGTTGGTACAAACCGTATGAACAAATACATCGTAGGTATGGCTACACAGGGCTTTGCTAACTATGTATTGAAAGCATTCCCAGGTCGTACGGACCTCGCTGCTGTTATCGGTCATGACTGCCGTAACAACGGACGCGACTATGCAGAGACAGTTGCTGCAATCTTCACAGCTAATGGCATTAAGGCTTACCTCTTCGAGAGCCTTCGTCCAACACCAGAGATTTCTTTCGCTATCCGTCAGCTCGGAGCACAGTGTGGTGTTAACGTTACTGCATCTCACAACCCTAAGGAATACAATGGCTACAAGGCATACTGGGAGGATGGCTCACAGGTGCTTTCTCCACATGATACAGGTATCGTAGAGGAAGTTAAGAAGGTTAAGATTGAGGACGTTAAGTGGGATCTCAACCCAGACCTCCTGCAGATTATTGGTGGCGAGATGGACTATGACTACATGTGCGCTGTTAAGGAAGGCATGGTCGATCAGGATGTTATTCTCCGCAACAAGGACCTCAACATTGTTTACTCTGCAATGCACGGAACAGGTCGTGTCCTCGTTCCTCTGTGTCTCCGTTCATGGGGCTTCCAGAACATCAATGTTGTGCCAGAGCAGATGGTGGTTGACGGTAACTTCCCTACAGTCGTTTCTCCGAACCCAGAGAACGCTGAGGCTATGACTCTCGGTATGAAGCTTGGCACAAAGCTCAACGCTGACCTCGTTGTTGCTACCGACCCTGATGCTGACCGTCTTGCTATCGTTTGTCGCAACGACAAGGGCGAGTGGCAGATTCTGAACGGTAACCAGACAGCATGTATGTTCTATTGGTACACAATCAAGAACAAGAAGGCTCTTGGCCAGCTTAAGGATACAGACTTCATGGTTAAGACAATCGTTACTTCAGAGCTCATCGCTAAAATTGCTAAGAAGAACGGTGTTGAATGTTTTGACGAATACACTGGTTTCAAGTGGATTGCATATCGCATTCGTGTGAACGAAGGTAAGCGTAAGTACATTGGTGGTGGTGAGGAGTCATTCGGATACCTTCCATACGATAAGGTTCGCGATAAGGACGCTCCTGCATCTATCTGTCTCATTGCTGAGATTGCAGCATGGGCTAAGGATCAGGGCAAGACTCTCTATGACCTTCTCCTCGATATCTATAAGGAGTATGGTTTCCAGAAAGAGACAACAATCAACGTTGTTAAACCTGGCAAGTCTGGCGCTGACGAAATCAAGCAGATGATGGAAGACTTCCGTGCTACTCCTCCTACAACAATTGCTGGTAGCAAGGTTGTTGTTGTTAAGGACTACAAGACACTGAAGATGGTTGAGAATGGTGTTGAAAAGGACTTCGAGATGCCTGCTACATCTAATGTGCTCCAGTGGTTCACTGAGGACGGCCTTAAGGTTTCTGTTCGTCCTTCAGGTACAGAACCAAAGATTAAGTTCTATTGTGAGGTTCCTGTTCCTGGTGAGTTTGATGGTGATTATAACGCAGCAACAGCAAAGGCTGATGCACGCGTAGAGGAAATAAAGAAAGACCTCGGTCTGTAATGTAATGTTTAAATAATTAAGAGAGTAACTCCTGCTGGACGTGATGTTTAGCAGGAGTTTTTTTTATTGGTGTCCGTCAAATATACATAACTTCACTGAATATAGCATAACTATCGTCCCAGTACTTCCTATCAAGTACTGGTGTAATTCGTAGCAAGTACTGGAGTAATTCGTAGCAAGTACTGCAGTAATTCGTAGCAAGTACTGAGGTAATGTGGCATCCCTATCGATGAAAGTTGCCGTTAAATGCCTTTTCATTCAATACGAATGACAGACCGTATGTGTACAAAAAAACAACGTTAGAATTATCATACGATAAAACTAACGTTGTTTTCTATAACCGTTGCTCCATTACTTCAGCTTGGAAAGAACCTTGCGATAGTAGTTGTTTGTGCGATGAATCTTGTAGTTGATACCACCGCTCCACGATCTGATTGCCTTCTCAATGTTGTTCGTTGGGTTGTAACGGCTCTGAATGAGGAGAAACATCTCCTTAGACTTCTCTACCGAGAAACGATCTTTCAGGGTGTAACGCTTAGAGGAGTTGCGTGATTTGAGGATGTTGTTGCACTCGCGTACAAGAACAGGACTAATCTGCATTGCTCCGCAGTAGATACCTGAAATGGCATTTGAATTGCCTCTGCTTTCTACCTGAATGATAGCCTCCATCACTGGATTCCAATCAAACGTGCCAGAATTTGCTTTTTCACCACTGGCGTAACCTGAAACTGCTGTTGCTAAAAATACACTGAATGTTAATACAATCTTCTTGTAATTAAAAATCATTGTTACTTTGTTTCTGGGGCTTTGGCATGACGTCTCATCATTCCGCGGACTCCTATACTCGGGATGTAAGCATCCACATCGTCGCGTTTTGCGTAATCTCTACACATGTTGCGAGTTCGGTGGAGGTTAGGAACCCTAAGCACCAATTAATACTAAAATGCTGTCCCACATGCCACAATCAGCGACTCTGGCAGTTAATCCCAGGCAACATTTTGTCTAACTGGGTGCAAAGGTACAACGATTTTTCGGGATGTGCAAGTTAACTGTCAGATTATTAACACTTTCTATGTGTTTTTTTAATTCATGTCAAATATTTAACATTAAATTGTGTGCGTTAACAGTTAGCAACAGGTAGCATCTCGCGCTTGGTGTTTATACCTTTTTTGAGGGTATTTTTATTCGCAGATGTCCATCCAGTTCTTGATCATTTTTGCTCCTTCAGGAGTAAGCACGGATTCTGGATGGAACTGGATGCCGTAGATAGGCAGTGTCTTGTGCTGGAGTGCCATAATCTGCCCTTCTTCTGAACGGGCAGTGACTTTGAGGCAGTCTGGGAAACCGTCGGTGTCAACTACCCACGAATGGTAGCGTCCCATTGTGAAGTGCTCTGGGATGTTGTTGAAGATAGGGCTGTTCTTTAGGTTTATGCCTTCTGTAGCCACGCCGTGGAAGACGGTAGAGAGGTTGGTGAGTTTGCCACCGAAGGCTTCGCCGATAGCCTGATGACCGAGGCAAACGCCGAGCATAGGTTTCTTGCCTGCGTATGCCTTGATGACATCGAGGAGAAGACCTGCCTCGGAAGGGATGCCAGGGCCTGGAGAGAGGACTATCTTGTCGAACTCTTCAAGCTGCGATAGCATGAACTTGTCATTGCGATATACTGTAACGTCAGCGCCAAGTTCTTTTATAAGGTGACTCAAGTTGTAGGTGAATGAGTCGTAGTTGTCGATGATTACTATTTTCATTACATATCCTCCGCCATTAATATTGCTTTGCGTAAAGCACCGAGTTTGTTGTTTACTTCCTGTAACTCATATTCTTCATCGCTCTTTGCGACGATGCCACCGCCAGCCTGGAACCATAGTTCGTTGTTGCGACTAACGAATGTGCGGATAGTGATAGCCTGGTTGAGTGAGCGGTCGAAGCCGATGAAGCCGATGCAACCACCGTAAGCACCACGGTTGTGTGGTTCAAGTTCAGAGATGATCTGCATGGCGCGAACCTTCGGAGCACCGGAGAGTGTGCCGGCAGGGAAGGTGTCGATGAACGCCTTGATAGGATCTGCACCCTCGTCGAGTGTACCGCTTACGCGAGAAACGAGGTGGATGACATGGCTGTAGAACTGCATGTCCTTGTAGAAATCGACATGAACATCGTGGCAGTTGCGTGAGAGATCGTTGCGGGCAAGGTCAACGAGCATGACATGCTCCGCGTTTTCCTTAGGGTCGTTGCGGAGGTACTCGGCATTCTTGCGGTCCTGCTCGGCATTGCCAGTGCGCTTTGTAGTGCCGGCGATAGGGTCGATGTAGGCGTGGTAACGAGGGGCTGTGTCAGAAGCTGACGCTTCAGACACAGGGGCTATACGCTCTATGCGGCAGTGGGTTTCTGGCGAAGAGCCGAAGATGCGGAAGCCGCCGAAGTCGAAGTAGAAGAGGTATGGCGAAGGGTTGATACTGCGGAGAGCACGATAGAGCTTGAAGTCGTCGCCCTCGTACTTCTGCTTGAAGCGGCGAGCGAGCACAATCTGGAAGACATCGCCACGAAGGCAGTGCTTGATGCCCTGATGGATATTTGCCTTATGTTCTTCGTCTGTAAGCGTTGACCAAAAGTCTCCTACCGGATGAAAATCATACGCACGAAGTGTGCGGTTATTGATATCCTTCTCAAGAACATCAAGATCATCAGCCTCACCATCTGCCAGCAATTCAATGATTATCATTTCGTTGCGGAAATGATCGAACACAACGACGTCTTTATAGAGAATGTACAGAAGATCAGGTGCATCGTTCTTGTCCTGTGTCTCGTCCTTCACGTTGATATTCTCGAAATAACGGACAGCATTGAACGAAGTATAGCCGAACAATCCGCAGCAATCCTTGTAGTCACCCTCAATGTTGAAGGAACCGAGAAACTCGTTGATGAGCGAAGCCGACGTGTAGTCAGCAGTAATGGCATGCTCGGTCTTTGTTCCATCCGGATAACTGCAAATACCCTTGCCGTGCTCTATCGAGACATAACCAATAGGATGCACACCGATAAACGAACGCGAGTTCTCACCACTATGATAGTCAGAGCACTCCATAAGTGCCGACTGTGGATAGTCATCGCGTATCTTCATGTATGCAGATACCGGCGTATTCAAATCACCGAGTATCTTCTTGGATGCGGTATGATAGTTATACATTTTTAGATGTCTTTTGCGTGTGAAAGGTATGTATCAAGGTCTTTGTCGCCGCGACCGCTGACAGTGAGCACAACCACATCGTCCTTCTTGAACTGTGGTGCCACCTTTGGCAGCAGGGCAAGGGCATGAGCAGACTCAAGTGCAGGAATGATGCCCTCCATGCGAGTCAGTTCAAAGGCTGCACGCAGAGCCTCATCATCATTGGCAGGAAGCACCTGGGCGCGACCTTGATCGTAGAGGTTGCAATGCATAGGACCTGTGCCAGGATAGTCAAGACCGGCAGAGATAGAGTATGGCTCGATGATCTGACCGTCCTCTGTCTGCATCAGGCGAATGCGTGAACCATGAAGAATACCCATTGTACCAACCTGCATTGAAGCGGCTGTCTTATCTGTGTCAACGCCCATACCACCAGCCTCGCCGAGGATAATCTTTACTCGTTCGTCATTGAGATAATGGTAGATGGTACCAGCTGCATTAGAACCGCCACCAACGCAAGCCATGAGATAGTCAGGATAATCGCGACCGATCTTCTCCTGAAGCTGCCACTTGATCTCCTCAGAGATAACTGACTGAAGACGTGCAACCATCTCAGGATATGGGTGAGGACCAACGGTAGAACCGATGATGTAGAATGTATCTGCTGGGTGGCAGCACCAGTCGCGTATAGCTTCGTTTGTGCCGTCCTTGAGAGTCTTGTTACCGCTCTCCACAGGAACAACTGTTGCGCCGAGCATCTTCATGCGCTCTACATTGACATGCTGACGCTGAACATCGAGAGCACCCATATAAACGGTGCAAGGCATGTCCATAAGTGCGCAGGCAGTAGCCGTAGCAACGCCATGCTGACCAGCACCAGTCTCAGCAATGATGCGAGTCTTGCCCATCTTCTTCGCAAGGAGAATCTGACCGAGAGCGTTATTTATCTTGTGAGCACCGGTGTGGTTCAAATCCTCGCGCTTAAGATACAACTGACAGCCATACTTCTCCGACATGCGCTTGGCATAGTAGAGTGGGGAAGGGCGACCTACGTAATCCTTCAGAAGGGCGTGATATTCCTGCTTGAACTCCTCGCTATCAAGGATTGGCTTGTATGCTGCTTCGAGGTCTTTAACTGTCTTGTATAGTATTTCTGGGATGTAGGCACCACCATAGTTGCCATAGAATCCGTTTTCGTCAACTTTATAATTTACCATTGTTATTTACTATTTACAAATGTACTGTTTACAATTTGACTTTACTTACTTAAAGCCTCGAAGAGATTGTCAAGTGCTTTGTCTGCGTCGCCCTCAGCCTCAGAGAGTAAGGTGACAAACTTACTGCCGATGATAGCTCCTGCAGCATTCTGCTGTGATGATTCCAGCGTCTGCTTGTTTGAAATGCCAAAACCAATCATGCGTGGGTTGCGCAGGTTCATGGCATTGATGCGTTGGAAATACTCCTGCTTGGCATCGTCAAACGACTTCTGTGCACCAGTTGTTGATGCCGAACTTACCATGTATATGAAGCCGTCGGTGTTGTCGTCGATGAAGCGGATGCGGTCTTCTGTAGTCTCAGGAGTGATGAGCATGATAATGCGGATGTCGTACTTGTCTGCAATAGGCTTCAGTTCAAGATAATCCTTGAAAGGAAGGTCTGGAATTATGGCACCACTTACGCCTACCTCCTGACACTTCTTGAAGAAAGCATCAAAGCCATACTGCATCATTACGTTCAGATAGCCCATGAGTACGAGTGGAATCTTAACCTCATCCTTTATTGTTTCCAACTGAGCGAAGAGCTTGCGCAGCGTCATTCCGTTCTTTAATGCCCTTGTGGCAGCATCCTGAATTACAGGACCATCGGCCATTGGATCAGAGAAAGGCACACCAACCTCAATCATATCAATGCCGTGCGCTTCCATAGACTTGATTACGTCTGTTGTGCCCTCAAGGGTAGGACATCCAGCGCAGAAATATAGCGACAGCAATTTGCGGTCTTTGTTCTCTGTAAAGAGTTTGTTGATCTTGTTCATTTGGTTTAATTGCGAATTACGAATTATGAATTACGAATTACGAATTGCTTTAACAAATTTGCATAATTTATCTACATCTTTTAGAGCGGGCTCAATCTCGAACTTAGAGTTCAAGTCTATGCCGATGCACATAGGATGGTTGAAGGCTTTGACACGTTCAGCATCGTCAGGGCCGATACCTCCACTTAGCAAGAATGGGATATTGCCATCATATTGCTCCAGCACCGACCAATCGAATTGTTCGCCAGAACCACCCACACATTTGCATTTCGTGTCGAAGAGCAGCATATCTACTACACCATCATATTGGCGCCATCGTTTTACATCATCAGCCTCGCGGATGCTCAGCGCTTTAATGATTTTGATGTTTGGTGCAATATCAGGGATGAGTGTACGCTTTAGGTTATTGATGTAAGTGACAGATTCATTGCCATGTAGCTGGATGTAGTCAAGGTTATAGTTGACCACCCTCGTGACCACGTTCTGTGGCATGTCATCCACGAATACCCCCACCAGTTTACATCCACTTTTATTGCCTTCTTCGAGACTTGCATGAGGATTATCCGGTATTGTTCCAGCACGCGAGGACAACTGATTAACGTATCTTGGACTCTTTGGCCAGAAGATAAGCCCCATCATGTCAACATTGAGGTTGAGAACTGCGCGTATGTTTTCTGCGTCGCGCATGCCGCATACCTTCACTTTCATCGTATTCTCTAAAATTGTGATACAAACTCTCCGAGCGACAGACCAGGATTAGGAGTTTTCATGAAACACTCTCCGATAAGGAATCCACGGTAACCAGCCTCACGTAAGTCCTTGATGACAGCAACGTTTGAAATACCACTCTCGCTGACCTTGCACCCATCCTTAGGCAAAAGATCTGCCATGCGGAAAGAGTTGTTTACGTCTGTGACGAAGGTTCCAAGATTACGATTGTTTATGCCGTACATATCTGGCTGCAGATCAGCATAATCCAATTCTTCCTTGCTGTGCATCTCCAGTAGGACCTCGAGTCCAAGCTCATGCGCTTTGCGTAGTAAGGTGCGGCATTCAGATACTGACAGGTCGGCAGCGATGAGCAGTACGGCAGAGGCACCGCATAGGCGAGCCTGATAGAGCTGGTACTCATCAATGACGAAGTTCTTGTAGATGATAGGAATGGTAACGCCAGACTTCCTTGCCTCAACGATAAAATCATCTTTACCTCCAAAGTATTTCTCGTCAGTAAGAATGCTTAAGGCAGCAGCACCGTTCTGCTGATAGGATAGGGGAATGACGTTAGGCTGTCCCTCCTCTTTAATCCATCCCTTAGACGGTGAGCGACGTTTGAATTCAGAGATGATGCCCACTTTATCGTCAAGCAGAGCCTTACTCATTGACGGCACTTCTGTGTCAAGCATCTGCTCAACCTTAGGATACAGCACAGAGGCAGGCATCTGCAGCTTGAACTGCTCAACCTCAATGCGCTTGTTTGCAACTATTTCGTCAAGAATGTCCACGTTTTTATTACGGATTTACGGAATTATGCATTATGAATTAATTTCCACGTACTTCTTCAGCGTCTGCAGAGCCTTGCCACTCTCAAGCGATTCGCGAGCAATCTCCAGACACTCAAGGATGTCCTTCTTGCCAGCCTCAAGCACTTGAATTGCATACGCAGCATTAGCAAGAACAACGTTCTTCTGACTTGGAGCAGCATTGTTCTCAAGCACAGAGTCGAACACTTTCATAGCATCCTCCTTTGTAGAACTTGCACCGCCACAAAGATCACCAGGCTGTGCTACAGGCATGTGAAGGTCAGAAGGCGAGAATATCTTCTCGTAGTTGTTGGTCGTAACCTTGAAATTGCCAGTAAGAGAAATCTCGTCGTAACCATCGATAGAGTTTACTACGCCGTAGTCGATACCGAGTTTCTGATATACATTATTATAAAGACGCATCTGGTCAAGGTTGGCAACACCAAGCAACTGACACTTAGGCTGTGAAGGGTTGACGATAGGGCCAAGGAGATTGAATATCGTTGGGAAACCAATGTGCTTACGAATTGGAGCAACGAACTTCATGGCACGAGCGAAGAGAGGTGCGTGCAGATAGACTATGCCAGCCTCGTTGATAGAACGATTCAGCTTGTCCAGGTCGTTAGTGAACTTAACGCCGTGACCTTCAATAACATTGCTTGCACCCGATACTGACGTTGCAGCCACGTTACCATGCTTTGCCACCTTGTATCCAGCACCAGCAACAACGAAGCATGCACATGTAGAGATGTTGAACGTATTCTTCTGATCGCCACCTGTACCTACGATGTCAATATAGCGTTCGCAATCGAGCAATGCAGGGACACCAGTTTCAAGAATACCATCACGGAAACCCAAAAGCTCATCGACGGTAATTCCACGCATGTTAAGACAAGTCAGCAGTGCTGTGATTTGCTCATTAGGAATTTCCTCGCGGGTAATAGCCAGAAGAATCTGGCGCATCTCTTCACGCGAAAGAACCTCGTGGTTCAGCAGTCGCGTGAGTATTTCTTTCATGTTCAAGACCATAATTCTTTATTATTTTTGTTTTTATTTCTTCTGATTGATAAACTGCGCCGCCACCATTTAAGAGTGTGGAATTGCAGAATACGAAAAAAGGAGACTTCTGCGTGAGCAGGGTCTCCTTTGTATTAATATGAACTATACATATACGAGGACATGACTCACGACTATTTCAATCTTGAGTTACGCCACCACCAATATGTAGATATGTTCTGTTTCATTTCGTTTGCAAAATTACACGTTTTATTTCAATTCACCAAACTTTTTGCTGTTTTTTTTACATCTTGATTGCAAAATAGTTCATTTTGCTGGAAAATGATAGCAAAATCATAGATGTTTATGTCGCTGTCCTTACCAATAACGCTATTAATACACTTTGTGTTTTGTACTTAACAAAGCAGTGTTTCGTACTTAACAGCGTTGTGTTTCGTACTTAACAGTGTTGTGTTTCGTACTTAACAGTGTTGTGTTTCGTACTTAACAGCGTTGTGTTTACTATTGAACAGTCTTGTGATTACTGTTTATCAGCTATCTGTTAGAATCCCAACATCATGGTCTTGACTGCCTGTTCGAGTTGAGTATCGTGGCCAGAGAGGTAGTCTTCTGGTGTATTGTAAACCGTGATGTCAGGGTATAACTGCGTGTTCTCACCATAAACACCGTCCATACTGCGACAACCTACCTGAGGAATGCCGAAGACGAGAGAACTGTCGATGAGTGTTTCCCACCATACTGCAGTCATCGTGCCAGGCACAGGAGTGCCAATGAGTTTGCCGATGCCGAGTGTCTTATATACCCATGGGAATCCATGTCCATTAGAGTAGTCATCCTCGCAGACAAGGACACATGACGGTTTGTTCCATTTGTTGAACGGATCAGAGCCGACATACTTGCCATGTGGCACAAACTGCTGATACTCTTTGCCTGAGAGCAGAGTGCAAAGGTCATCGTGAAGCCATCCGCCTCCGTTATGACGTTCATCTACAATGACAGCCTTGCGGTTGCGATTCTTGTCAGATAGGAGTTCACGATAGACAGTACGGAAACTCTCGCTGTCCATTGCCTTTACGTGAACGTAGGCAAGTTGTCCGTTAGAGAGCGAATCGACGATATGCCTGTTGCGGTCAACCCAGCGCTTGTAGAGCAATGTCTGCTCTGCCCCCTGGCTGATAGGCTTTATGACAACGTCAGTCAGACGACCGTCAGCGTTGCGCAGCGAAAGGCGAACGCGCTTGCCTGCCTTTCCGTCGAGCAGAGGGTTAATGTCCATTCCGGCAGTAATTTCGATGCCGTCGATAGCCTCGATGATAGTGCCATGGCTTGCCATCTTGTGCTTCAGAGCAAGTGGTGAGCGAGGGATGACCTCGTCTATTCTTAGGCCTTTGCCTTCGTAACTCTCGTCATAGAACACGCCGAGCGATGCTGTTGACAATGCTGATGAGGCAGGACGATAGCGGCAACCGGTGTGAGAACCGTTGAGTTCGCCTAACATCTCACTTAGCATTATGCTGAAATCGTAGTTGTTGTTGATGTGAGGGAGGAACTTAGCGTATGTGTCATAGTATCCTTGCCAGTCAACTCCGTGAATATCTTCAACATAGAACTTGTCCTTGACCTGTTTCCAGATGTGGTTGAAAATGTACTCGCGCTCCTCGTAAGGGCGATAGTTGAAGTCGGCTTCGTAATCTATTGGCTTTGCCTTTGCCGATGCAAACTCTATCTTCTGGATGCCCTTGCCTCCTGCTACGAAGATGTTCTTAAGGTCCTTGTCAAGGTACATGGCACCGCTAACGCCCTTAAGCACTTTCTCTGTCTTTTCCTCTCTGAGGTCATGGCGCCAGAGATCGAAACCGTCTTCGAAACGTGACTGATAATAAATGGTGTCGCCTGTAACGGAGAGTACAGCATCACCAAGATGCGAAGAATTACCGGTCAGGCGAACAACACGGTCGCGACAGTTCTCAAGATCAAGCACAAATGCTGGTTTTGCCTCTACGGTCTTGTTGTCCTTCTTGCCCTTTCCTTTGGCAGGTTCCTTGGCAGCTTCCTTCTTTTGTTCCTTCAAAGCCTGAGCACGCAGTTCCTTTTCTTCCTTGGTTTGGCGATAGTTTTCGTATGCTTCCTCATCGAAGAACATCAGGTAATAGTCGCTTTCTGCGCCCCAACTGCCATGACTTCGATAGCCAGCGCGGTCGCTTTCGAAGAGCATTGCCTTGCCACCCAAAGCCCATTTGCCGTTGCTCTCGTTGTATCCGCTTTCGGTTATGTTGACAATCTTCTGCGAACCGTCAGCAGGAACAAGGGCGATGTCCACATTGTTCCAGCCACCAGTGCCGATATATGACGAAAGCAGGTACTTGCTGTCAGGGCTCCACTGGAACCATTCGTCGCCGTCAGAGTATGAGAAGTTGTACTTACCGTCCATCACGATGCGCTCATTCTTGGTCTTTACGTCAACGACACAGAGTGCGCCACGGTCCTGCAAGTAAGCCACCATCTTGCCATCAGGCGAATATTCAGGCTGAAGGCAAACGCTGCTGTTCTTTGTAAGTTGCTCCTCAACAATGTCAGTAGCGTAAGCAAACTGCTTTTCGTCCTTGTTCTTAATGGTCGCGGTGAATATCTGCCACAGTCCGTTGCGCTCAGAGTCATAGACCAGCGAACGGCCGTCGGGCGAGAACGAAACGGTGCGTTCCTGCTCTGGAGTGTTTGTTATGCGGCGAGTAGTCTTGTAGTCGGTAGAAGTAACGTAGATGTCTCCGTGGACAACAAAAGCCACTTCCTTGCCCGATGGCGATACACTGATGTTGCGTGCGCCACGTGTCAGCTGCTGTCGGATGAGTTCCTTGTCCTGACGGTCAGTGGTGATGCTGATGTTTACCTTTGATGGTTGCTGTCCTTCAGTGACGGTGTAAATCTCACCATCGAAAGAATAGCATATCAGCGAGTTAGACGCTACAGTAAGATAGCGGACAGGGTTTTGCTTGTGGCTTGTAATCTGAGTAGTCTTTCCGTCTGCGTTCTTGTAAATATTGAATGTGCCATCCTGCTCACTCAGATAATAGAAAGAACGTCCGTCGCTGGCCCAACGTGGTGTTCGGTCTTCTCCCTTATAGTTCGTCAGCTTGCGATGCTGACCGTTGCTCAACATCCAAATGTCACGAGTTATGGACGAAGTGTGATGCTTGCGCCACTGATCCTCGTATCCCTTCTGGTCATGGTAGAGAATGTCGCCATTGGCATTGATGCTGATATCGCACATCGTGAGTGCAGAGAAGAGCTTAGGGCGTCCTCCTGAAAGCTTAGCCTCATAGATTTGTGGAAACTCGCGGCTGGCAAATATAATGCTGTTTGCTGTAGGACGAAGGTTAGACTGGAAAAGTATAGTCTCGTTGTCCTTGAATGCCACTGGCACTTCATCGCTGCTATTGGTAGTCAGACGGATAGGTGTGCCACCGTCTTTGCTCATACAGAATACATCAAGACCACCTTCGCGGGATGATGCAAAAGCTATTTTGCTGCCGTCAGGACTCCAGACGGGGTATGCGTCATACGCATTATTGGTAGTCAACTGTCGTGCCTGTCCGCCTTTCGAAGAGACTGTGTAAATGTCACCTTTATAGCTAAAGGCAATAAGGCTGCCGTCAGGGGAGATTGCCGGATAGCGCATCCATAGCGGAGCGTTATCAGCCATTGTAGTCATTGAGCACATTAGCATAAATGCCAATGCTGTAAAAAAGAATTTCTTCATTGTTATTTCGTTTTTAGATATCTTTTGCAAAATTAGTCATTATTGCTGAATATTACAAAAAAAAGACATAATTTGATGTGAAAAAAGGAAAAAAACATGTTATTTATTACATTTTTATATATAAATATTCTTTCAATCGTTTTTTTTTATTATCTTTGCACCATATTTCATTTTTTTATTAAAAAACTATATTAACAAATCAAAAACAACTCTATGAACTTAAACATTCGTTTAGGGAGACTGTCTGCGCTTTTCGTAGCTTGTATGATTAGTCTCGTTTCGTTCGCCCAGTCCGCTGTCACGGGTACAGTCAAGGACAAGTCAGGCGAACCTGTTGTTGGTGCCAGTGTGATGATCAAAGGTACATCAACTGGTGCAGTTACTGACATCAATGGTAACTTCTCCATTCCAAAGGTGAAGGCATCGGATGTCATTACAGTCTCTTACATCGGTTTCAACAGCCAGGACCTCAAGGTTGGCAACAAGACCAACTTCCAGGTAACTCTTCAGGAGGATATGGCAAACCTCGAAGAGGTTGTTGTTATCGGTTACGGTACAATGAAGCGTAAGGACCTGACTGGTGCCGTTGCTTCTGTAACGGGTGAGTCTCTGGCTAAGAACCCTGTGGCTACTGTAGCAGAGGCTCTCCAGGGTCAGCTTCCTGGTGTGAACGTTGTTGCACAGGACGGTCGTCCAGGTGCTACAATGACTTACAAGGTTCGTGGTGGTGGTTCTATCACCCAGTCAAACGACCCTCTCTACATCGTTGATGGTGTAGCAGTTAGCCGTATTGACGACATCCCTGCTGACAACATTGAGTCTATCGACGTGCTGAAGGATGCTGCTTCTACAGCTATCTACGGTGCTCGTGGTGCTAACGGCGTTATCCTTATCACTACTAAGGGCGCTAAGGAGGGTAAGGCAACTATTAAGTACAACATGTACTACCAGCTGAAGTCTAAACCAGAGCAGCTTGACGTTCAGAGCGCATACGACCACGTTCTCTGGAACTGGGGCTATGCTACTGCTCTCGGTACAACATACGCTGACAACATCGCTAAGTACTATGGTCTCGGTGCTGCTTACGGCAACCACCTCAACGACTATAAGAACGTAGCTACTCACAACTATATGGACGACGTGCTCCGCGACTCAGAGTCTTGGAACCATGACATCTCTATCAGCGGTGGTTCTGCTAAGACAAAGTACTACGCTTCTGTAAACTACTCTGACAACGAGGGTGCTCTCCAGAACTCTGGTTTCAACCGTTGGAATGCTAACTTCAAACTCACCCAGCAGATCAACAAGGCCCTCACATGGGACGTTAACGCTCGCTATGGTCAGATGAAGTTCAAGGGCAACCGCTACGAGTATGCTACACAGTCTTACCAGTTCAAGCCAATCGACAAGCCATTCGGTTCTGACGTTGCTTCTGACCTCGGTATGGGTTCGCAGTATGCTGAAGATTCTTACAATCCAGTAGCAGTTCTTGATGACTATGAGAACCTTCGCCAGGTTTATCGTCTAAGCGTTAACAACGCTCTCACATGGAAGATTGTTAAGGGCCTGACAGCAAAGACAGAACTCAACCTCGGCCGCAACTGGAGCGAGAATCAGTTCTGGGCAGGTGGCCACACAATGGGCCAGGCAAAGAGCGAGGCTAAGTTGACAAACAGCAACGGATACAACGTTGACTGGAACACAACTCTCTCTTACGACGTTCAGGGTCTTGGTAAGGACCACAGCCTCAACATCATGGCTGGTAACGAGGTGCTCGCAAGCAAGTCACACTCTGCTACAATCGATGGTTTCGGCTATCCTGTAGAGTGGAACATGGAGCAGGCATTCGGTAACATGAACATGACAAGCGACAAGGTTCAGAGCACATACTCTACAAACATTGGCGTTCCTACTCACACACTTTCATGGTTCGGTCGTGTCAACTACAACCTCCTCGGTCGTTACATGCTGACAGCAACAATGCGTGCCGATGGTTCTTCTAAGTTCTCTAAGGAAAACCACTGGGGCTACTTCCCTGCAGGTGCTGTTGCATGGCGTATCTCTGACGAGCCTTGGCTCGAGAGCACACGCTCATGGCTCGACAACTTGAAGCTCCGTCTCTCTCTCGGTACTTCTGGTAACGACGGTATTGACGCATCGCTCTTCACAACTATCTGGAACTCTGCAACAGATACCAACACTGGTAACACTACTTACAAGCCATCTAAGACACTTGGTAACCCAGACCTTAAGTGGGAGACAACAATCTCTCGTAACGTTGGTCTCGACTATAGCTTCGCAAACGGTCTCATCAATGGTTCTATCGATGCTTACTGGAACACTACTAAGGACTGTCTGATGCTCGTTCCTTGTGATCCTACATCAGGTTTCTCATTCCAGATGCAGAACGTAGCAAAGACTTCGAACAAGGGTCTTGAGCTTGCTCTCAACGTTAACGCTATCCGCACAAAGGATTTCAACCTCTCGGTAGGTGTACGTTATAACTATAATATAAATAAGGTAGAGGAAATTGCAGAAGGCGTAAATGCTAACGCTCATACAAACTGGGCTTCTACAACTCGTGATCCTAACTACGACTACATCGTGAAGGTAGGCGAGCCTGTAGGTGTTATCCAGGGCTACAAGAGCCTCGGTTTCTACACTATTGACGACTTCAACGTTGCTGATGGTGTATGGACTCTGAAGCCAGGTGTTCCTGACTGTACTCTCGGCTCATACGCTGGCGCAGACAACTACAAGCGTCCTGCTGGTCAGACTGCTTTCCCTGGTATGGGTAAGTATGAGGATGTTGATGGCAGCGGCACTGTTGACAAGAACGACTATGACATCATCGGCCGCGTTCCTGCTCAGCACACTGGTGGTTTCAACATCAACGCAAGCTACAAGGGCTTCGACTTCTCTATGAACTTCGCTTATCAGCTCGGTGGCAAGGTTTACAATGCTAACGTGATGAAGGATATGTACGGTGACAAGGATACAGCTCTTGGCCGCAGCCGTCTCGCTGAGGTTGCTGACTGCTGGAAGATGTTCAACGTAAATGCTAACGGTGAGCTCTACGCAGTTACTGACCCAACAGAACTCGCTAACCTCAACGCTAACGCTAAGCACGCTATCAACTACAATGAGGCTGGTATCGTAAGCTCTGAGTATGTAGAGGATGCATCATTCCTCCGTCTCCAGACTCTTACTCTCGGTTACACTATCCCACGTAACATTACCAACAAGATTGGCATCAGCAATGCACGTATCTACTTCACTGGTGGTAACCTCTTCTGCCTGAAGGGCTATTCAGGCATCGATCCTGACGTTAACGTAAGCCCATCAGCAGACTCTGACTACTCTGGCTTCCCAACTCCAGGTTACGACTACCACTCATATCCTAAGAGCCGTACATTCACTTTCGGTCTTAACGTAGCATTCTAAATTCCCAACAAATTAACAAAGAATATATAAGAAAATGAGAAACAAGATATTAAGCATCGCTCTCTCTGCTGCTGCCCTCATGGCAACAACATCTTGTAGCGACTACCTTGAGACAAGCTCCGTTTCTACAGCCGACGGTAACTTCGTGTTCTCAAACATGACTACCGCACGTGCCGCTATGGACGGTGCATACAGCAGCTGGCATACAGTAGTAGGCGGCCAGATTTTTGGCGACGGTCTCTTCTATGCACTTGATATTGCTGGTTCAGACATCATGCGTCACCCAGAGAAGTTTGCAGCACAGCTGCCACGCCACGAGCCTGAGTCGTTCTATCAGGGTGGTACTTCATCTGTACTCGCTGGCTACAACCCTGTAACCTACGGTAAGGAGGCTCCATCTTCAGCTTACGCTCAGATCTATGCCGTAGTAGGTATCACAAACGCTATCATTGACGCTATCCAGAAGATGGATAACTATGATGCGATGATCAACGACCCTAAGGCATCTGACCTCAGCAACCTCTATGGTGAGGCAGTTTGTCTCCGTGCTACTTGCTACCGTGAGCTCATCAAGTACTATGGTGACGTTCCTTATCCAAACATGAAGACAGGTAAGGCAAACGGTCTTGCTTCACGCGACTCTATCTATGACGATATGATTGCTGAGCTCGAACTCGTTGCTCCAAAGATGTACGCTGTTAAGGCTGATCAGAAGAACAACTTCTCTTCTACATACGCTTACGGTCTTGCAGGCCGCATGGCTCTCGAGGCTGCTGGCTACCAGATTCGTCGTACAGACGGTTCTGTAAAGTATGTAAATGGCAAGGGTGAGGCTATCACTCTTGAGTCTATCGGTACAGATCATGACGGCGCTACATACGCTCGCCGTGGCGATTGGAAGGAACTTTACGCTAAGGCAAAGACAAACTTCCAGAATGCTCTTGCTAACCTGGGTGCTGCTAAGTTCAATATGGACGACTACTCAGAGTTCTTCACACAGCTCCATGGCGATGACAACTCTTACGCTACTGAGTCTATCTACGAGGAACCATTCACACAGGGCGCTGCTGGCAACGACCCACGTTCTTACTCTCTCGGCCGTCCTAACACTGGTGGTTCTTCAAACGACTACCCATGTAAGGCTTATGGCCAGGGCCGTATCAACCCTGCTTTCTACTATGGTATGTTCGATCCAAAGGACGTTCGTCGTGACATCTCTTGTACCGTAACAGGTAACAACAAGGGTTACGAGAAGCTCCTCCCATTCACTCCTGGTTCACAGGCTAACGGTGGTGGTATCTCTTGTAACAAGTTCGATGAGAGCCGTCAGAACACCGTATGGACAAAGAACCAGCGTCGTTCAGGTATCAACGCTCCTTACATGCGCGTTTCTGAGTTCTATCTCGGTCTTGCAGAGGTAGCAGCTGTTGAGGGCAATAGTGGCGACGTAGAGAAGTATCTTGCTTACACCCGCAACCGTGCGTTCCGTGGCAATGGCAATGTTTCTGCTTTCATCGCAAGCGAGGGTTCACTCCTTGAGGCTGTTATCGACGAGCGTGGCTTTGAGTTTGCTGGCGAGGGTGACCGTCGTTTCACTCTGATTCGTACTGGTCTCATCGGCAAGAAGATTCAGAAGATTAAGGAACTCTCTGCTGATATGGTTAGCGGTCTGAAGACACAGGGTTACTATCGTTTTGCTAACGGCAACGTAATCAGCTTATATGTTTGGACAAAGATGGTTGACCCTAAGGCTGAGTACGGTCTGAAGTCACGTCTTACAGGCGTTTGTCCTGCAGGCAGCGAGGACAATCCTGTTCTCTATCCTGGCTGGCGTGGTCAGCATGACTGGGAGAATGTTGACGGCTTCACAAAGTATGCTTCTGACTCAAAGTCTAACCTCGCTATCAAGGGCCTCTTCAAGTATCTCTCAGAGGCAGAGGTTGCAGCTCTTGAGGCTGATGGCTACAAGAAGACAAACTGGGGTGCTGACCTCATCACTAACGAGGTAGAGTATGTAGATAACGTATTCAAGGGCTATGACTACATGAAGGCTCCTATCTATGTATTCCCATTCACTCTGAATGCTCGTTCGACAGGTAACTTCACCAACGGTTACGGTTTCTCTAACGGTTCAGAGTACTAAAAAAAAGTAATCCCAAAGCTTGCCACTGGCATCGAGTTAGTGACAAGTTTAAGACAAAGCAAGAGGACGTGTCATAGTGACGCGTCCTCTTTTTTTGTGTTCGCCCAGCACGAACGTATTCTAACGGGTGCAAGTCCCCAAGCCGCCCTGACAGTGGGAAGGCTACAGCCGAAAGCAAGGGTGTCCATCGTGAGGTGGAATCTGAAGGAAGCCGTAGGCAAACATCTGAC
>JAZUKC010000121.1:0-10211 GCA_045643065.1 Prevotella sp. | reverse complement strand
AAGAAACGGAAAAGTAAACGAGATTATTCATGAAGCACGATAGCTTGTGTCAACCGAATGTCAACCCATACTAGGTTCAAGGTATAAGGTGTCAGGTTAAAGGTTAGTAAACCTAATACCTGCAACCTGAAACCCGCAAACCTCAGAAAGAAAACATCAGGTGGTTATTGTGGTGGGGTCCCACCTCTTCCCATTCCGAACAGAGAAGTTAAGCCCACTTACGCCGATGGTACTGCAATGCAATGCGGGAGAGTAGGAAGCCGCCTTCTATAAAGACGAAGACCTTCAGGATTAAGTTCCTGGAGGTCTTTTTTGGGTTTTGGATCAGCGAATTACGCGGATTACACGGATTTTTATTTTTTATTGTGTCTTTTTTTAACACGGAGGCACGGAGGACACGGAGATATACAGTGCGTTTTTTTTATCAACGAATTTCATGGTGTCTATTCGGCATGTTGGTATTTTCTCAACGAATTATGCGGGTTACACGAAAAATTAATGGCTTAGAAAAAAAAATCGTGGCTTTCGTGTAATTCGTTGATATGTTAAGTGAAAGGTATTAATTCGGCTGGCGTTTTGTATTGATTCGCGTTGTGATTCAATGCCTTTTGGTCGCTCATTCAATACCTCTTACATTCCAATTCAATTTCTTTTGCTTTAGTGTTCAATACCAAATACAACACTGTTAAGTGCGAAACACAACGCTGTTAAGTACCAAACACAGCAGTGTTAAGTACCAAACACGACGCTGTTAAGTACCAAACACAGCAGTGTTAAGTGCGAAACACGACGCTGTTAAGTGCGAAACACTGCGCTGTTAAGTACGAAACATAAGTCTATTCAATATGAGTGTGAAGTTGTACTACTCCAAGGTTAGGCCAAGTTCTTTGACAAGATAGCGCAGAGATGGGGATTCATCGCATATCTTTTTGAACATCTCTGGTTTGGTCAACATCGGTTTCAGATCGGTAGCTTCTGCCAGACGTAGGGTGATGTCTAACTTACCGTTATGTAACTTCTGAGCTAAAGTGACTCGTATTCTTCCGATGATACTCCTGACTTGTTCCAACAGGATGGTGTTGGTGATAACTATCTCTATATTAGGATATTCCGTAATTTGTGGATTCAGATGGCGCATGCTGGCAGCAAGACCTATGAAACTGCGATTTTCAGCCATTCTGTTACACATCGATATCCACTCCAAGAGTAGTTGTTCATTGTCAAACTTCGAATCTTCGTTCTTGTTCGTTATCTCATTTTCATACGGATTCTCGGTTTGCACATTATTACGCTTTAATGCGCTGAACGTACTTCCGAATGCCTTTCCGCCAAGTTTTGGAACTCCAACTGCAGAGGCAGGTTGCTTTGCTTCTGCTACCTTTTCTTCCTTAGGTTCAGGCGTATTGTCCCCTGCTCCCGTACTAACAGCCTGAACTTGTTGTCCGGAAGTTACAGCCCCGGCCACCTGCTCTGCCGGTTTAGGCTGTATAGGAGTAAGTTTCTCAAACAGGGATTTCAGTCTTCGCCCCACACGGGGCGCACCGTCAGCATCTGCAGGTTGGGTTATCTGCGCAACCTCGATGAATGTTATCTCAACCAAGAGACGCTTGTTGTTGCTCTGACGATAGTTCAGATCGCAACGTGTAAGAATCTGTATGGCTTTGTAAAGGAAAGCAGGTGGACACTTCTTTGCCTGTTCCGCATAACGCTGGCTGTACCTCTTGCTTGCCTCAAGCAACGGAACGGTCTGAGCATCGCGCGCCATCATCACGTTACGCAGATGCTCCGCCATGCCGTTGACGATGTTGCCGCCATCCATACCCTCTGCCAACATCTTGTTGATAAGTACCATAATGTCAGAATATTTGTTTTCCAACGACAGGTCAACAAGTGTGAAGTAGTTCTCGATGTCCATCAGGTTCAGGTCCTTTACGACCTTCTCAAGAGTGATGTTGCCCTGACAGAAGGACGCAGCCTGGTCGAAAATAGACAAAGCATCGCGCATACCACCGTCAGCTTTCTCTGCAATAACCTCAAGAGCCTCCTCTTCGTAGGTGTATCCTTCTTTCTCGGCTACCATCTTCAGATGCTGAACAGTGTTGGCAACAGTCATTCTGTCAAAATCATAGATTTGACATCTTGAGATGATAGTAGGCAGAAGCTTGTTCTTCTCTGTTGTCGCCAGAACGAAGATGACGTATGAAGGTGGTTCCTCCAGAGTCTTGAGGAATGCGTTGAATGCAGCTTGCGAAAGCATGTGCACCTCGTCGATGATGAACACCTTGTAGCGTCCGACCTGAGGAGGGATTCGTGTCTGCTCCATGAGCTGCTTTATGTTCTCGACAGAGTTGTTCGAAGCAGCATCAAGTTCGAAGATGTTGTACGAACGCTGTTCGGCAAACGCCTTGCAACTCTCACATTCGCCACAAGCCTCACCGTCAGGTGTTGGCGACTGACAGTTGATCGTTTTGGCAAATATTCTCGCACAAGTAGTTTTGCCTACGCCACGAGGTCCACAGAAGAGAAATGCGTGAGCAAGCTTTCCGCTGCTTACAGCATTCTTCAGCGTTGTGGTCAGTGCCTCTTGTCCGACAACCGAACCGAATGACATTGGGCGGTATTTACGTGCTGATACCTGATATTCCATTATTCCTTTATTTGTTTTCTATAGTTATAGTTTGGTTCTTTTGATTACCAACTTATCGGTTGCAAAGTTACAAAATATTTATTATATAAAAAAGTAAGGAGCAAATAAATTAAGAAAATATAAGGAACGTCCATTTTTACAAACAAATCTTAATTCTTCTGCCAGATAATACGTTGGTTCATGTTTTTTCTGTAATTTTGCATTAAGAAACAAAAAAAAGTTTACGACATGGACAAAGTATCCGTTTTATATAATTTCATTTCACGCTACAAATATTATATTGTAGTCATAATCGGAACCGTACTTGTAGGTTTTGTTGGAAGCAACAGCATCTACCGTAGCATCATACTGCAATATGAGATTATGGATCTGCGTACAGAGATAGATAAATATAATAAGGTATATGAAAACGATAAGCAGCAGCTCCGTGATTTGGAACGTAACCCAAAGAACATAGAGCGCATAGCTCGTGAGCGCTACTTCATGAAGGGCGACAACGAAGATATCTTTGTACTTAGTACCGATCCGAGAAACGATAACGAACTTATACAGCAAACAAATGAGACAACTGAATAAGACGCAGAGCATGATAATGCTTGCCGGAGGCATGATGATGGTGGTATGTTCGTGCCTGATAATGGTGGCAACGCTGTCGTCGGGCGAATGGACAATGATTGCGAAGCAAGTAGTGCCCTGGATTTTCCTGATAGGTTCCATCATGTACGTCACCATGCAGAATAAGCAGAAATATAGCGGCAATAGCTTTACGATACGCCGACTGAAACGCATTCAGTTGCTTTCCGGCATACTCTTCGTCGTAGCAGGATTGCTGATGGTAGAGAACTTCATGCATTTCGTCATGCCTTACGTTGCTAACGATATGAATGGCTACATCACGTACATGCAGGTGGTACATAACAACTGGGTTGTGATGATGCTGATCGGAGCGGTCTTGCAGATGTTTACAGTACATAGAATAGGTGCAGAATTAGAAAAAGAATCTTAAAAACCTATAAAACATTGTACAATTAAATTAAATTGCTTGAATTTTTTTCTCTACTCCGTAATATCATTGTATCTTTGCAAGGAATTTCGGGTGTGTTGACCTTTTGTACCGGATGCCCGAGAACAAGAATAGAGTAAAAACAGTAAA
The DNA here is from genome assembly GCA_045643065.1 of Prevotella sp. Lineage (GTDB taxonomy): Bacteria > Bacteroidota > Bacteroidia > Bacteroidales > Bacteroidaceae > Prevotella. The sequence continues at coordinate 6,411 of JAZUKC010000121.1, read as the reverse complement.
AAATATACTATTTGGTTTCATATAACTGATGAAGAAAGTTGTTTATGCCATATTGACTGTGCTGAGTTGCGCTTCATGCAGTCAGTCTTTCAAAATACAAGGCACATCGAATATCTCTGATCTCGATGGCAGAATGCTTTATCTAAAGTCAATTCAAGGTAGTGAGCAGAAGAGCATCGACTCATGCGAGATAGTGCATGGTCAGTTTAAGTTCTCTGGCGCTACCGATTCAGCTCGCATCGCTACCATCTTTATGGATGATAAGAGTGTGATGCCACTGGTTTTGGAAGAGGGTACTATCAACATTCAGCTCAACAACACTAAGCAGAGCTGTTCAGGAACAGAACTCAACGATAAGCTGTTTGCGTTTATCGAGAAATACAACACGATGCAGAGCCGTTATGGAGATCTATTGCATCAGGAGAGTCAGGCAGTAATGGATGGTCAGGATCTTGACGAAATAAGAACAAAGCTGAATGCAGACGCTGACAAGATTGCTGCTGACGAGGAAAAACTCATCACCGACTTTATTTGCGAGAACTTTGACAACGTGTTAGGTCCTGGCATCTTCATGATGATAACCTCATCTTATGAATATCCAATACTAAACCCATGGATAGACTTCATTATGGCAAAGGCTACGGATGCGTTCAAGCAGAATGCTTATGTCAAGGAATACATGGAAGTTGCTCAGCGTAATCAGAACATGATGAACGGACTTGAAGAGCCAACGCCTGTACCTCAGGCACCATTGGTAAGCAATCCGGACGAAGCAACACCACCAACACCTGCCGAAATGGCAAAACCGTCGGAGTAACTCCCTCCCGAACTCCCTGAAGGAAGGAGCAATACAAAAGTTATTTAGTAATACACAATGACAATACTGATAGCGAATGGTACAGTTGTCAACGAGGGCGTCAAGGTAAAGGCTGACGTTCTTATTGATAACGATATTATAAAAGAGATAATCCCTGAAGGTAAAGAACCCCGTAGTGGCTACGATAAGTATGTAGATGCTACGGGGTGTCTCATATTACCTGGCGTAATCGACACTCATGTTCACTTCCGTGAACCAGGACTTACACATAAGGCTGATATTGAAAGCGAAAGCCGTGCTGCTGCCTTTGGTGGCGTCACTTCTTATTTCGACATGCCTAATACTTTGCCTCAGACAACGAGTATAGACGACTGGGAGGCAAAGCGACAGTTAGGCAAAGCGAATAGCCGTGTCAATTATGCATTCTTCTATGGCGCAACCAACGATAACGTAAACACTTTCAGTTCGTTGGATGTACATCACATTCCCGGCATAAAACTTTTTATGGGTTCTTCCACCGGCAACATGCTGGTAGATAAAGACGACTCGTTGCTATCCGTGTTCAGCAAAGCTAAAGAACTCGACCTTCCAGTAATGGCACATTGTGAGGATACGGATATCATCAACGCCAACATGAAGGCAGCGAAGGAAAAGTATGGCGACGATCCAGATGTATGCCTTCATCCGTCAATCCGTTCAGAAGAGGCATGCTACCAGTCGTCGAACAAGGCAGTTCGCCTTGCAGAACAGACAGGAGCGCATCTGCATATAGCCCATCTGACAACAGCACGCGAACTGCAACTCCTTAAGCATGATAATGTTACGGCAGAGGCAACGGTTGCACATCTGGTTTTCTCTGACGAAGATTATGCAACGCTTGGCACACGCATAAAGTGTAATCCGGCAATAAAGACAAAGGCAGATAGACAGGTGCTGAGAGAGGCTTTGGCAGATGGACGTATTGCAACCATCGGTACCGATCATGCACCACATGCCATAACGGAGAAAGAGGGTGGGGTAGCAAAGGCTGTTTCAGGAATGCCTATGCTCCAGTTCTCTCTTGTTACGATGCTTGGACTTGTTGACGAAGGTGTACTGTCCGTAGAACGACTTGTAGATGTCATGTGTCACAATCCAGCTCGCCTGTTCTCTGTTGCTGAACGAGGATTCATACGTTCCGGCTACAAAGCCGATATTGCTATCGTGGAACAAAAATCATGGACACTTGCCGAAGATGACATTAAGAGCAAATGCCGATGGAGTCCACTTACAGGGCGTAAGTTCAGTTGGAGCGTAAAGCATACTTTCTGCAACGGACGACACATTCTTTCTGACGGCGAGTTTGATGACACATATCGTGGTGAAGAAATAGAATTCAGATTGTAAAATCCATTTACACACCTACTTATGAATACCTTATATAAAATATATCAGATTTTCGTCCTACTCCCTTTGCTTGTCATAGACACTATCATAATCGGAGTGCTCATCATGACGATCAGTCCTTTGGGTGACGAGAAATGGAGAGCAAAGACCAGCGGCTTGTTTGATAAATGGTGGGGATGGGTACTTGTAAGAGGTTCTCTCCTTTCTGTCAAAGTAGAAGGCCGTGAGAAGATGGATCCCAAGCAAAGCTACATCATCGTTGCCAATCATCAGAGCTGCTATGACATCTTTGTGATGTTCGGCTTCATCGGCAGGACCATCCGTTTCATGATGAAAGCATCACTCCGCAATATATTCGTATTAGGCAGAGCAGCCTATGTCGGTGGACACATCTTTGTGGATACATCAAGGAACAGCAAGGTACAGGCCACCTATCAGAAGGCAATCAGAAACATAACCGACGGCGTCTCGCTCGTTGTCTATCCAGAAGGACACAGATCGCTTGATGGCAAACTCGGTCCTTTCAAACGTGGTGCATTCGCCATTGCCGACGAACTTCAGTTGCCTGTAGTCCCTGTAACTATAAAGGGAACATTCGAGGTTATGCCAAAGCAGCGCGACTTCAAGTTTGTACATTGGCATCCGATAACCATGATTGTCCATGATCCGATATACCCTAACGGTCAAGGTGCAGAGAACATTTCTTACCTAATGACAGAAAGTCGAAAAGCGATAGAGTCTGCTATGTAGTTGACAGTAAATAAAATACCCTTTTATATTGAAGTTCTGAATGAAACATTATTATAATAACCAGCCACAGGATTATTACTATCTCCAGGCAGAATACGAAGCACCCCTGCTTGAATATTTATTGAAGAACCTGAAGATGTCGCGTAACAAACTGAAGGATACGCTTCAAGGCCGTGGCATTAAGGTAGGAGGTCGAGTTATAACACAATTTGACTATAAGCTCAAGCGTGGCGATAAAATAGCGATAAGCAAGTCGAAGCGCAACGACACGTTCAAGTCAAAGTGGGTAAAGATAGTATATGAAGACCGTTTCCTGATTGTGGTTGAAAAGATGCCAGGCATTCTCTCTATGGCAGGAGCACATACTACGCTGAACGTAAAGTCGGTGTTGGACGATTATTTCAGTCGCACTCGACAGAAATGCCGTGCTCATACTGTTCATCGCCTTGACCGAGACACCAGCGGATTAATGGTTTATGCCAAGGACATGGAGACAGAGCAGATACTTGAGCACAATTGGCATGACATAGTTTTTGACCGCCGTTATATTGCCGTGGTTTCAGGTGAGATGGAAGAAGATGAGGGTACCGTGACAAGTTGGCTGAAAGACAACAAGGCATACATCACATACTCTTCTCCGGTTGATAATGGTGGCAAATATGCTATTACTCACTTCCACACTCTCAATAGAACAACCGAGCACTCGCTTGTAGAATTCAAATTGGAGACAGGCAGAAAGAACCAGATACGTGTACATTCAGCAGATATGGGACATCCTGTCTGCGGAGACGTCAAGTATGGAAACGGTGATAATCCAATACATCGTCTTTGCCTTCATGCCTACATGCTCTGCTTCTATCATCCTATGACCAACGAGCCAATGGAATTTGCCACTCCAATACCTAATGATTTCAAGAGATTGTTTAAGTAATAAAGGTGTATTCGCTTGATAGTTAGTTATTTATACATAATACATTCAAATAGTAATTTAACGCTTTTCAAACAATGGAAGAACTTATATTCTATGCGTTCTGCGTAGTAATAATACTTGTGGGAGTATGGTTAGTAAAGAGAGTCGTGAGCTGTGCGTTCCGACTGGCTGTACTCGTTGCTGTAATTGCCATTATAGCATACATTTACGTTAATTACCTTATGTAACGCTTTGATTGCATAAATGCACAGTTTCGTAAATGACTAAAAACCTGCTACTTGAAGCAGTTTATAAGACTAAAAATTGATTTAAAAGAATCTGTGCTCTAAAAAAAAGTTAAATAAAGGCGTGTTGCTATGCATAAATGACTCATAATTAATTAAAAATGAGTAACTTTGCATTCGCTTTTACGTGATAAAAGCATCTTATCTAATTATTAACCGCAGGACGTGTCCTGCATAAAACAATTATTTAAATTATGGCAACAAAAATTCGCCTACAGCGTGGTGGTCGTAAGAGCTATGCTTTCTACAGCATCGTTGTAGCTGATGCACGTGCTCCACGTGACGGACGCTTCACCGAGAAGCTCGGCACTTACAACCCTAACACAAACCCTGCAACTGTTGATCTGAACTTTGAGCGCGCTCTCTACTGGGTAGAGTGTGGTGCACAGCCAACAGACACAGCTCGTACAATCCTCAAGAACGAGGGCGTTTATCTTATGAAGCACCTTAAGGGTGGCGTTAAGAAGGGCGCATTCGACGAGAGTGCTGTTCAGCAGAAGTTCGACGCATGGAAGCAGGCTAAGGAAAAGGGTTTCGAGGCTATTCGCATGACTACTGCCCAGGCAAAGAAGGATGCTCAGGCAAAGGAACTGGCACAGGAAAAGGCAATCAACGAGGCTATCGCTAAGAAGGTAGCTGAGAAGAAGGCTGCTGCTGCACAGGCTGCTGCTGAAGCTGAGGCTGCTGCTCCTGCTGAGGAGGCTGCAGAGGCTTAATCCCTCTTATTCATCCGAATTTTTGTTAAGCCGTATTTATCTTTGATTCATCTATGGGGGTGTCCACTCGGACATCCCCAATCCTTTTTAAATAACTGGTGTCCGTTTATTGTACGTTTCACTTTATGAATGTTCTTGTTGCTTTGTTTACCAATAACGCTAATGCGTAAACAATGGTAAGGCTTATGGCAAACATGGACCATTTGGGGAGAGAACAGAAACTATGTGATGTTGCGAGACACTGGAAAATAGGGAAATGAAATAGATACATCTCATACGAGCAATTGCCTAAGATAGTAAATCTGCTGGAGATTACTTTAGATAAACTCAAGGCAAGGAAAACTATTACACACCCTATTGGAAATAGTATCTGATTCATTATGTCACTCGCTAAGTTGTCTTCAAAGATCGTTGTAGATAAATAACTGACGAGGAGAAACGCTGATCCCATGATGAATAACTTCAGCTTGTGCGTCAGGAAGTAGTTCTTGTAAATGTAGCAGCACACTCCCGTATAGAAGAACGTAAATTGTCCTGCAAACTGGTAAGATAGTTTGTAATACAGATGGTTGCCGGATATTGAGGAATAGTATTCCATTGCGTTGCTATAAATCAGCGAGAAGAGGAATAGTGCAGAGATGGCAACGATGAAGTGTACCTTGTACTTCTTGCATACATAGAAAAACAACGGAATGCTAAGGTACAGCATCCATTCCACCTTCAGCGTCCATAGCGAACCGTTTACGGCTGGATATGCGTTGTCCACAAATACACCAGGAAGCTCTGGCTGGAGGAAGTTCAGGAAACATAAGTTGGCAAGAAGATACCTCCATGTCTGAGCATCGCAGAAGTATTCCCGGTAACTAAGAGTGGATATTGTGCTAAGAAACAATGTGCATGAAATGACAATAAACCAGTAAGCAGGTATGATTCTTTTTGCCCTGCTTAATATGTATGCTGATAAATTGTTGTGGCGCAGATAACTTGCATATACAAGGAAACCGCTAAATCCGAAAAACACCCCGACAGCCGTAGCGCTACTTGTTGGCCAGTAATATCTGCATCCAAACACAGCATTGAAGTGTGCAACAATGACAGCTATGGCAAGGAAATACCTGACAAGGTCCATCTGATAGAATCTTGCGGGCTTTTCTTCTTTGTTGTTAATTTGCTGTGTAGCAGATACTTTGCTCATCGCTGTCTTTGGAATAATACTGCTCGGTGGCGTTATGGAAATCTTATTACTGCAAATTTACGAATAATATTTGTACTACCCATCATCATTCATTATCTTTTATGATTTATTCAGTTTTCTGCAGCACATCGCCCTGTTGTTTTTAACACAGAGACAGTATTAATTAATAATGAATAATTAATAATGAATAATTTGAAACATGCTGCATAGAACTCAAAAATCTCTGTGACCTCCGTGTCCTCTGTGCCTCTGTGTTAAACAGACAGGGGGTATGAATAGATGTTCATTATTCATTATTAATTATTCACTATTCATTATTCATTAAAATTGCT
>JAZUKC010000120.1:0-21535 GCA_045643065.1 Prevotella sp. | reverse complement strand
CGCGCCTAATATTGTTATGCTGCGTTGCAGCGTAAATTGGGGGTATATCGCTAGTTCCTAGGGCGTTGCCCTAGGCTAATGTATATTCGTCCTTCAGACGATTTTGGTCTCATCTGATTTTGTGATTTTGAACACCCTACCCTTCAGGGCGTGCGTTTCCGACCGTACTGTTCGAAAATCTTTCGTGAAATTCGTGTAATTCGTTGACTATTATCTCCCGATTCCTATTCATTTATCCTGCGATTCGCTATGGTTTATGTTGTAATTACTCAGTAATCACGTTGTAAAGACTCAGTAATTACAGTGTAAAGACTGAGTAATTACAGTGTGATTACTGAGTCTTTACTGTATGAATCAATGCTTTTTGGCACATGAAACGCTATGAATCGTATCGTGAAAGGTATTGAATTACGTTGTGTGCGAATGGTAATGAGGGTGGGGAATAGACCATAAAGAATCCGGGACCTGTGGCGTTTGCCATCAGAATCCCGGATCATGTCAGAATGAAGAATACGCAATAGCGAATGAATATAATTGTGTTTGTGCGTGTGTTGCTGACCAGAGACCAAGCGAACGAGTTCGGAATGCTGGATTTCGGAAACCTGTCCGACCTGGCAGAAACATTGTTTCTTTTGTGTTTGCAAAGGTAGTGAAGAAAAGAAAGAGATGCGTAGCAAATCATAAAATACTGTCGTAATTTCGGCAAAATCTATTAGTAAAATCGTAAATTTACGTTCTTACAGTTAAAAAATGTTGGCATTTCGTGTGGTTTTTCTTGCAATACGAATATTTTTTGTTAATTTTGCGATAATTTAATTGGATGTGTAACGTTGGCATCTACTTAGCATCTTTTTTACACAAAGACACTGAGGGCACAGAGAACACGTGGATTTTTAAGTTTCATGCGGAATAAAATGTGCTGCATAGTCCTCAAAAAAAAACTATAAAACAATAACAAACGAACAATATGACCGACAACAAAAGCAACGCAAGCAAGAACCTGATACTGCGCGACACGGACTTTATGTCCATGATGCAAAACCGCATTTTCAACGTGCTGCTTGTTGCAAATCCATACGATGCCTTCATGCTTGAGGACGACGGACGAATAGACGAGAAGCTGTTCATGGAGTATTCGAAGCTGGGACTGCGCTATCCGCCACGCTTCTTCCGTGCTTCGTCGCCCGAAGAAACCAAGGAACTGACCTCAACAACTAAGTTTGACCTTATTATATGTATGCCAAGCACCGAGTCTAACGACGTGTTTGACATCGCACGCAGCATTAAGGCCGACCTGCCACAGATACCAATCGTCGTGCTTACTCCGTTCTCGCATGGCGTGAGGAGGCGCATGTCGCAGGAAGATCTGTCGGCATTCGAGTATGTGTTCTGCTGGCTTGGCAACACAGAACTGCTGCTTACTATCATCAAACTGATAGAGGATAAGATGAATCTGGAGGACGATCTGAAGGCCGGCGTGCAGATGATCATGCTCGTTGAGGATAACATCAGATTCTATTCTTCGTTCCTTCCTATGCTGTATAAGTTCGTCCTGCAGCAGTCTCTGAACTTCGCTTCAGAGGCGTTGAACAGTTCGCTTGAGACACTCCGTATGCGTGGACGTCCGAAGATTGTGCTGGCACGTAACTATGCCGAGGCATGGGCACTGTACGAAAAGTATTCAGACAATACGCTCGGCGTTATCTCCGACTGCCGATATCCTATGGCAGAAGGCGAGGAAGCAGTGCCAGACGCTGGCCCACAGCTACTTATGGCAATCCGTGAGCGTGACCCATTCCTGCCGCTGATACTCGATTCGTCGGAGAATGAGAATGTAAGCTATGCGGTGAAATGCGATGCTTCGTACATAGACAAGAACTCCAAGTCGCTCGACTATGACCTGCGAAAGATAATACTCCATAAGTTCGGTTTCGGTGATTTTATTTTTAGAAACACCGATACACTTGAGACACTAGTTAAGATACATAACCTCAAGGAGTTACAAGATAACATCTTTACCCTACCACGTGAGGCACTGCTGTTCCATATTACGCATAACAACGTGTCGAGATGGCTGTGCTCAAGAGCGCTGTTCCCTATATCGGAATTCCTGAAAAAGATAACGTGGCAGTCGAAGCAAGACGTCGATGCCCACCGCCAGATTATCTATGATGCCATTGTGGCATACCGCAGAATGAAGAATCAGGGCGTTGTGGCTGTGTTCCATAGAGAAAGATTCGACCGATTTGCTAATTTTGCGAGAATAGGCGAGGGGTCATTGGGCGGAAAAGGACGTGGCCTGGCGTTTATTGACAATATAATTAAGAATCATCCGGAGCTTAACGCATACGAGAATATGCCGGTGATGATTCCGAAAACGGTGGTGTTGTGTACCGATATCTTTGATGAATTCATGGAGAAAAACGACCTTTATCCGCTCGCTCTTTCAGAAGCGTCGGACGAAGAAATACTCAATGGCTTCATCAAAGCCCACCTTCCAGAACGTCTTGCCGAAGACTGCCGAGTGCTGATGACAACCGTTCAGGGACCGTTGGCAATTCGTTCGTCGTCGCTTCTTGAAGATGCTCACTATCAACCATTTGCCGGAATCTACTCCACTTATATGATTCCGCCTCTGGACGACATGGAAGCCCGACTCGAAATGCTGGGCGATGCCATCAAGGCCGTGTATGCTTCGGTGTTCTATAAAGACTCGAAGGCCTACATGACGGCTACCAGCAACGTCATAGACCAGGAGAAGATGGCGGTGATTCTGCAGGAAGTAGTAGGACAACAGCATGACACCCGCTTCTATCCCCATATCTCAGGTGTGGCGCGTTCCATAAACTATTATCCTGTCGATGACCAGAAAGCAGAGGACGGTATCGTCAATATGGCATTGGGACTTGGCAAATATATCGTGGACGGAGGACAGAATCTGCGTGTCGATCCTTACCAGCCAAAGAAGATAATGCAGCTGAGCGAGATGGAGATGGCACTGAGAGAAACCCAGACACGATTCCTTGCGCTTGACCTATCGAAGACAAAGCTTGACTTTAAGACAGACGATGGCTTCAATCTTCTGAATCTCTCTGTGCGTCAGGCAGATAAGGATGGTGTGCTAAGATGGATTTCCTCAACGTTCGATTCGTATGATCAGGTCATTCGTGATGGCTATTACGAAGGTCCGTCGCGTAAGATAATCTCGATGTGCGGAATACTTCAGTATGACGTTTTGCCTATGCCGGAGATTCTGCAACAGGTGTTGAGGCATGGCTCTGAGGCAATGAAACGCCCTGTGGAGATAGAGTTTGCGGCTACGGTGAATGACAACAAGACAGGCGAGTTCTATCTGTTGCAGATCCGTCCGATGGTGGACAACAAGATGAATCTTGACGAAGACCTTGACGCTATTGATGATAACGGTTTGATTTTGCGTTCGGAAAGTGCCATCGGCCATGGCGTAATGCCTGATATATATGATATTGTATATGTAAAGACGCAAGGCTATTCGCCATCGAAGAACCCAGCAATAGCTGAGCAGATGGAGAAAATAAACGACCAGATGCTGAAAGAGGGTAGGGAATACGTGCTTGTCGGACCAGGCCGATGGGGCTCGTCTGACTCATGGCTTGGTGTGCCTGTCAAGTGGCCGGCTATCAGTGGAGCAAGGGTTATCGTTGAATGTGGACTGACGGACTATCGCATTGACCCGTCGCAAGGAACCCATTTCTTCCAGAATCTGACCTCGCTCGGTGTCGCTTACTTCACTATCAATCCGTATAGGGGCGACGGACTCTTTGACGAAGAGTGGCTGAACGCTCAGCCGGCAGTCAATGAGACGGAGTATATTAGACATGTCCGCCTTGCCTCTCCTTGCACAGCAAAGGTTGATGGTATGAAGAAAAAGGGCGTCGTGTGTAAGTAAATGGAAGTCTCGTAACGACTCTGTACCACTCCTTTTATTAACACAGAGACAATTTTAATGAATAATGAATAGTGAATAATGAATAATGAACATCTATTCATACCCCCTGTCTGTTTAACACAGAGGCAGAGAACACGAAGTTTTTTAGTGTGCTATGCAGTGCGTTCTTAACCCGAATGGGCCTCAAAGAGTCTCTGTGAACTCAGTGTCCTCAATGTCTCTGTGTTAAAAAAACAAGGGAGAGGAGTAATTACGAAGTCTCTGCTTCCTGTGAAATCATGCTAAGTAGGTGTGCAAGGATTGTGTAAACAATTTTGCACACCTACTTATAATTTTGTCTTATAGTGCCACTATTTTGACCACATTATATATATTAATGTCTAAAATATTTGGTTATGTCATTTTTTCTTTGTACCTTTGCAACCTAAATGCGGACTAATGTCCTAATTGTGTCCTATCGGCAATAAAAAAATAAAAATAATAAAATAAAAACAACAAAAAGAAAAATGGCAGCAATTGGAAAAATTCGAAGCTGGGGACCAATACTCGTCGGAGTAATCGGTCTTGCGCTCTTCGCATTCATTGCAGAGGAACTCGTACGCTCTACTGATTCTATGCGTAACGACTCACGTCAGCAGATCGGAGAGGTATTGGGTAAGAAAATCAGTGTTCAGGAGTATCAGGCGCTGATTGATGAGTATCAGGAAGTAATGAAGGTCACACAGGGTCGTGACAACTTCTCTGAGGAAGAACTCAGTCAACTTAAGGATCAGGTGTGGAACACATACGTTCAGAACGCCCTGATTGCAGACGAGGCAGAGAAGCTTGGCCTCGCAGTAACTGACCAGGAACTTCAGAACGTACTGAAGGAAGGTACTAACCCTATGCTGGCTCAGACTCCATTCGTAAATCAGACAACAGGCCGCTTCGATGCTAACCAGCTGAAGAAGTTCATGGCTGACTATAAGTCTGCACAGTCAACTAACCCACAGATGGCTCAGCAGTATGAGAGCATCTATAAGTACTGGACCTTCATTGAGAAGAATCTCCGTCAGCAGCTTCTTGCACAGAAGTATCAGAGCCTTCTCGCAAGCTGCTTCATCTCTAACACAATAGAGCAGAAGATGGCTTTCAAGGATGAGAACGAGGAGGCAAGCATTGAGCTCGCTGCAGTTCCTTACTCTTCAATCAAGGATACTGACATCAAGGTTGAGGAGTCAGACATGAAGGCTAAGTATGATGAGCTGAAGGATATGTTCCGTATGCTCGTTGAGACTCGCGACGTTAAGTATGTTCGCTACACTGTTGCAGCAAGCAATGCTGACCGTCAGGCTCTCGTTACTCAGGTAACTGATATCCAGAAGCAGCTCGCTGCTGCTGACGATCCTGCAGAGATTGTTCGCAAGAGCCAGTCGCTCGTGCCTTATCTTGGTCTCCCTGTGAGCAAGAATGCTATGCCACGTGACATCGCAGCATTGGTTGACTCTATCGCTGTAGGTACAACATCAAAGGTTATCCCTGGCAATGCAGACAATACTCTCAATGTCATTCGCGTTTTCTCTAAGCAGCAGTTGCCTGACTCTATCCAGTTCCGCGTTATCCAGGTAGGTGCTGAGGATGTTGCTAAGGCTCGTACTCAGGCTGACTCTATCTACAACGCTGTTAAGGGTGGTGCTGACTTCGAGGCTCTCGCTAAGAAGTACAACCAGACAGGTGAGAAGACTTGGTTGACTGGTTCGCAGTATGAAATGTCTCCTTCTCTCGATAAGGACACTAAGACTTATCTTGAGACTGTAACAACACTCGGTGCTGGTGAGACTGCTAACGTTCAGATGACTTCTGGCAACGTTATCGTACAGGTTCTTGATCGCAAGGCATTCACAGACAAGTATCTTGCAGCTGTTGTTAAGCGCTCTGTTGATTTCACAAAGGATACTTACTCACAGGCATACAATAAGTTCAGCGCTTTCGTAAGCGAGACACAGAAGGCTGATCAGCTTGAGGCTAACGCTAAGAAGAATGGCTACAAGGTTGAGGTGCTCAACAATGTAACAACAAGTCAGCATGGCATTGCTGGTATCCGCGCAACTCGCGACGCTCTTAAGTGGGTGTTCGAGGCTAAGGAAGGTGATATCTCTCCACTTTATGAGTGTGGTAACAACGATAACCTTCTCGTACTCACTCTTACTAAGGTTAACAAGGAGGGCTATCGCTCTCTCGACGACGAGCAGGTTAAGGAGTATGTAAAGAACGAGGTTATCCGCGACAAGAAGGCTGAGAAGATTATGGCAAACCTCAAGGACATAAAGAACGTTTCTCTTGCTAAGAACAAGGGCGCTCAGGTTTCTGTAGTTGATCAGGTAACATTCGCATCTCCTGTATTCGTATCAGCAACAGGTGCTGCTGAGCCTGCACTTTCTGGTGCTGTAGCAGCAACAAAGGCTGGCGCATTCTGCAAGGCTCCTGTTAAGGGTATGGCTGGTGTTTATCTCTTCAGCGTAAAGAGCAAGAAGAATCGTCCAGTGAAGTTTGACGCTAAGACTGTTGACGCTTCTCTCCGTCAGCGTGCAATGCAGTCTGCAGGCAATTTCATGAGCGATCTTTACAGCAACGCTAAGGTAAAGGACAACCGATACCTCTACTTCTAAGCAAATTATCAATAATGTATAATACGACAAAAGGCTCCCAATCGGGAGCCTTTTGTCGTATTTGGTGGTATGGATTTGTTGTTAGTTAGTGGTGGGATTTGTTGTTAGTTAGTAGTATAAACAAAAAGAAATCGGCACCGTTGATGATGCCGATTTCTTTTTAGTAGTCAGATGCTTCCTTCATGTCAATGAATTGATTGTTCTTGTCGTAGAACTCATACTGAAGGAATGCAAGTTTCTGCGATGCTACTATTCTCAGTCCGTAGCTGAACTTGAATTGCCAGCGGCGTTTCATGCTTATGAAACCCTGATTGATGTAAGCAGCAACGTATGGATGGACATGTAGAGAGAATTTCTTTACTCCTACCTTGTTTACCAGATAATCAATCTTGTGTTCAAGTTGTTCTGTGAACAGTATGCTGGACTTGATTGTGCCTTTGCCGAAGCATGTAGGACAGACCTCTTCGACGTTGACGTCCATGGCTGGGCGAACACGCTGTCGGGTGATTTGCATCAGTCCGAACTTAGACAGCGGCAGGATGTTATGGCGTGCACGATCCTGCTGCATGTTCTTGCACATACGTTCGTAGAGAAGCTGTCGGTCTTCTGCAACATGCATGTCGATGAAGTCAACGATGATGATGCCGCCCATATCACGCAGTCTTAGCTGACGTGCCAACTCGTCGGCAGCACCAAGGTTTACCTCCAATGCATTCTGCTCCTGTCCGTTCTCTGCCTTAGTACGATTGCCACTGTTCACGTCCACTACGTGCATAGCCTCTGTATGCTCAATGATGAGGTATGCGCCATGCTTGTAGTTTACTGTCTTTCCGAAACCGGACTTCAGTTGCTTAGTGACATTGAAGTTGTCGAAGATAGGCACCGTTCCTGTGTATAGTTTCACGATACCCGTTTTCTCTGGGGCAATGAGAGCAATGTAATCCTTCACTTCGTTATATACTGTCTCGTCGTTGACATAGACAGCAGAGTATGTGGGATTAAAGAGGTCACGAAGCAGTGCTACGGCTCTGCTTGTCTCTTCATAGACAAGCTGTGGGCAATTAGTGCTGCTCTGAACCTTTGTCAGCACGTCTTCCCATCGTCTGATGAGCATCATGAGCTCTGCTTGCAACTCTTCGCCTTGACATCCTTCAGCAACGGTGCGTATGATGACACCGATGTTGCGAGGTTTCACGCTCTGGATGATCTGCTTAAGGCGTGAGCGTTCCTCTCCGCTTTTGATCTTCGAAGATACAGAAACTTTATCATGGAATGGCATGAGTACCAGGAATCGTCCTGCGAAGGACAGTTCGCCAGTGAGGCGTGGTCCCTTGGTAGATATTGGTTCTTTCACAATCTGCACGAGGACTTCCTGGTCTCGTGTGACTGTACTAGCAATGCTGCCGTCCTTTTTCAGGTCAGGCAGATGCTGGGCTTTTTCAAATGGATAAAGTTTCTTTCTGTCACTCTGTACCTGCTTGAGATACTTCTCGTAGCTTGAGAATTGATTACCTAAGTCAAGGTAATGAAGGAAAGCGTCTCTTTCATATCCGACGTCAACAAACGAGGCGTTAAGTCCAGGCATCAGCTTCTTCACTTTAGCGAGATAGATGTTGCCTACAGAGAAAGAGACCTCGCGTGGCTCGGTCTGATACTCCACAAGACTTTTGTCCTCAAGCAAGGCAATGGATATCTCCGCAGCCTTGACATCAATGATAAGTTCGCTTGTCATAACTCCTTTTTCTGTTACCTTTATACTATTGCTAATATATAGCAAAGGGTATGTCGGCAAGTTGAGAAGATCTCATACTTATTGACATACCCCTTAGGTCATATAAGACTTGGTGAACAAGCAGTATGATTACTTGCTCTTATGTCTGTTCTTGCGCAGTCTCTTCTTGCGCTTGTGAGTTGCCATCTTGTGGCCCTTCTTTTTCTTACCGTTTGGCATAATGCTAAATGTTTAATAGGTTAATATATTATTGTTTATTTGAAATCGATGGGGAATTAATCCTCTGCTGTAACCTCTTCGCCCTTCATCATCTGCAGGAAGCTCTTTGCTGGCTTGAATGCTGGGATGTTGTGAGCTGGGATAGTGATGGTAGTGTTCTTAGAAATGTTGCGTGCTGTCTTTTCTGCGCGCTGCTTAATGATGAAACTACCGAAACCACGGAGATAGATGTTCTCATGATTGTCAACCATGTTCTCCTTGATAACCTCCATTAAAGCCTCTACTGTGACAGAAACGTCGCGACGTGCGATGCCTGTCTTCTCGACTATTTCGTTAATGATATCTGCTTTTGTCATATTATTTTTGTTTATTAATTATTTCGAAATGCAAAGGTACAAGTTTTTTGTCAGATTACGAAATTTATTTGCATTTTTTTGCTATATCGTTGGTTTTTATTGACTTTTCGCTATTCTTTAGATGTATTTACTTGATGCGGACGCCCATTCTTGCCTCTGAAACGTTGACAACGAAGTCTCCGATTTTCTCACATTCGCTGATGATGTCCACATACATTGTGCCTACGGCATAGGTGTATTTCTGGCTGTCGATGTCCAGAATGTTCTGACTCTTGAGCTGTGAGCGATAGTTGTTTATCTCTGACTCGATGTTCTTGATGTGGTTGATGTCAAGATTCTCACGATATCTTGCAAGCATCTTGTTCATTTCGGTCAGCGAATGGTCCACAAGCGCCATCATCTGTCCTATATGATCGTACTGTTCCGAGGTGAATTCCTCCTTGCCTTTCATGCGTCGGTTGAGCGAACGGGCTATGTTGTAGCATGAGTCGCCTATTGATTCTATCTCTGAAATCTCACGAAGCATGGCACGAACCTTTGCCTTTGTTGAGTCAGACAGACGCTCTGTTGACACATTATTAAGATATTCTGCAATCTCAAGCTCTATGTTATCCGTTATAGATTCATACTTTTCGATGCGAGTAAACTTCTTTACAAAGTCAGTTTCATTCTTTTCCTCCACCAGATTGCATACAAGTCCGAACATCTTCTGTGTGTGTTCGGCATACGAACGAATCTCTTTCTCTGCCTCAAGTACAGAGAGCTCAGGCGTCTGCATGAGTCCGGAACTGATGAAACTAAGCTTAAACTCATCCTCTTCCTCCCCATTACTCTTGGTGATTATTCTGCAAACCAGTTTCTCTATCTGCGGAATGAACCAGATGAGGATAAGAGTGTTCATCACGTTGAACGTAGTATGGAACGTAGCCAGCACGAATGGCAACTTCACAGCATCGGCAGTTGTCGCGCCTTCGGTTGGATAACCCACTATGCCGCAGATGAAATTGATAAACAGACGGAAGATACAGAGAATCCAGATATCACCGAAGATGTTGAAGAACATGTGGGCGAAGGCTGCACGACGTGCCTGAATGTTGGCCGTAAGCGCAGCAACGTTCGACGTTACTGTAGTACCAATGTTCTCGCCCATTACCAATGCGATGCCGAGATAGATAGGCAAAACACCTGTCGAACATAGAGTCATCGTGATAGCCATTACTGCTGCCGAAGATTGAACGCATACGGTCAGCACGCCACCGATAATAAGGAAGATGAAGTAAGACAAGTAGTTGTCGTCAAACGACTGGAAGAACTGCATTACCTCCGGTATATTCTCCAGATGCATGTCCGTTCCTGTGGCTTTCAGTGTGCCAAGACCGAGCAACAGAAAACTGACGCCAAAGATGAAGTCGCCTATGCTTTTGCGCTTTTTGCTGTATATCAGCATGATGGCAATGAAGAACGCCGGCCATACGAAGTCGGTGATGTTGAACGAGAATCCGGCAGACATGATCCACGCAGTGAATGTCGTTCCGATGTTGGCGCCCATTATAATAGAAATAGCTTGAGCCAAAGTCAGGAGACCAGCGTTTACGAACGACACCGTCATTACGGTTGTTGCTGTTGACGATTGGACCGAAGCCGTAACAAAAGCACCTGTCAACATGCCCGCAAAGCGATTCTTCGTCATTGTGTGTAGCACATGACGCAACTGAGAACCTGCCATTTTCTGCAGGCTTTCGCTCATCGACTTCATACCATACATCAGCAAAGCAAGCGAGCCGACGAGCTTTAATAGAAACCAAATAGACATTATGAAATTTTCTAATTACTCTTTACCTCTTTTTATATATGAGGCATAATAAAACTGTAAATCTTCTGCAAAGTTATAGTTTTTATTTTAAAAAAAAGAAATTATGGCCTTTTTTCTTTGGTCATATCTAATATTATTAGTAAATTTGCAAAAGATATTTGACTTGGCTCTATATGCCAACGACTCAGTGAATTACTAACTTTACTACTAAATAAGAGAATGAAGCAGACCAAAATCGTTGCTACTATAAGCGACCTTAAGTGTGACGTTGACTTCCTCCGCGAACTGTATGAGGCTGGCATCAACGTCGTTCGTATCAACACGGCGCACGCCACTCCTGACGGAATCCGTACTATTATAAAGAATGTACGCGAGGTTTCGCCTGCGTTGGCAGTGCTTATTGACACCAAAGGCCCAGAGATTCGAACCATGAAGACCGTTACCGGCGATAAGATTGCCTATAAGGAAGGCCAGAAGGTGAACATCATCGGCGACACAACAGCGCTGACTGACGAGAACAACATCTACCTTTCTTACGAGAACATACACAAGGACGTCTCTGCAGGCAATCAGATTCTCTTCGACGATGGCGCTCTTTCTGTCGTCGTTGACTCTGTTGACGGCAACATTCTCCATGCAACGGTGGAGAACGACGGCGTGCTTGGCAGCCGCAAGACAGTCAATGTGCCAAACGTACACATCGACCTGCCATCGGTAACGGAGAAGGATCGCCAGAACATAATACTCGCTGTGAAGGAAGATGTTGACTTCATTGCACACAGTTTCGTGCGCAGCGCTGCCGACGTTTATGCCGTAAGGGCAATCCTTGACGAGCAAGGCGTTGACATTCCTATTATCTCTAAGATTGAGAACCAGGAAGGTGTAGATAACATCGATGAGATTATCAACGCTTCATACGGCATCATGGTGGCACGTGGCGACCTCGGTATAGAGATTCCGGCCTATCAGATTCCGGGCCTGCAGATACAGCTTGTCCGCAAGTGTGTGCATGCTCACAAGCCTGCCATCGTGGCAACGCAGATGCTTCACACCATGATGGAGAACCCTCGTCCTACACGTGCAGAGGTTACAGATATCGCAACGGCAATCTTCAACAATACTTCTGCCATCATGCTTTCCGGCGAGACAGCATCAGGAAAGTATCCTGTTGAGGCAGTGAAGGTTATGTCTGCCATTGCAGAGCAGGCAGAACAGGATCGTCGTGCAGAGCATCTGTACAGACCTATCGATCTTGATGGTGACGACCTGCGTGCTTTCTTCGCCCAGGCTGCTATCCGTACGACAGAGCAACTCAATGTTAAGGCCATCCTCACCGACTGCGGAACAGGTCTCACAGCACGCTATCTCTCTGCATGCCGCGGTCCAAGACCGGTTGTCGCCATCTGCTATCGCACCAAGGTGATGCGTCGTCTGAACCTCTCTTATGGTATCACTCCGATGCACTTCCCTAAGGTAAAGGACACCCGTGAGATGTTCATCGCCTGCGTTGAGCAGTTGTATCACGATGGACATCTGCAGCTTGAGGATCGTGTGGCATACCTCAGCGGTACGCTTGACGGTGCCGGTGCGTCGGTGCTTGCTATTCATAAGGTGGATGATGTGATGAACAATCCAAACTTCACCCTATCTCAGATTCGTACCATCGACGACATCGTGCTATAAGTCTTTAGCCGGTTAAAACATTACTTCAATAGAATATGCCAGGAGGGCAGTATCTCACGCACGCCGCGAGATGCTGCCCTCTTTGTGTATTTCAGGTTGAATGGTCGCCAGAAATTTGTTGTTTTTTGAGCGCCGCAGTAAGTTTTCCAACCGCTTTCCATACTTCTTAGTCATACCGAAAACTACCGTTGACAGACCAATCAGTAGCGTGTGGCAGCGCCAGTAGTATTTTCTCAACTAGCATTTTGGCGAAAAATTTAAGATTTTTGGCCAAAAATTTGAAATTTTTGGCCAAAAATGTTTTTTAAATGGCGAAAAATATTTCTAATTTGGCGAATTTATTTCAAGAAATGGCGAAAACATTCTCTCATTGAGAATCTCTTGTCCTGTCAAAAGCTACCATCTATCGCATAACATAGTATCAGTTGCATTTTCATATAGTTGGTGTCATGTAAAAAACTGCTGCTATCTGTTGCGTAACCAGATATAGATAGCAAAAAGAAAGGCTATCAAACACATCATGCGTTTGATAGCCTTATGCTAATGTTCGTATGTAAACGAAGCGGGTAATCGTATGATTACTTCGCCATCTTCCAACGACTCTCGTTGGCTTCTGCCTGTACTACGTTGATGCAGTAGTCACCAATCTTCTCACATTCAGCAATGAAATCGTTGAAGAATGTGCCTAAGCGATAACCGTACTTGCCTGAATTGACAGCCTCAAGATTCTTCTCGCGACAGAGAGAACGCAGATTGTTTATCTTTTCCTCTATCTCATAGTTCTTGGTAAGGTCAAGACGGACGTGCTCAGGACCTGTTATTATTGTGTACATCTCTGCAAGAGCGAAGTCTGTAAGGTCAAGCATCTGGTTGATAGCCTGCTGCTGTCCTTCCGTGAACTGATCTTCTTCGAACTTGCGCTTGCGTGAAAGTGTACGTGCAAGGTGGAACATCGAGTCACCAATACTCTCAAGGTCATCAACCGCACGGAGCATGCGCGCGATGTGATCCTTGGAATATGCTGAGAGTCGTCCCTCGCTTACCTGGCGCAGATAGTTCGCAATCTCTATCTCCATGTTATCAGTTATCTGCTCATAGTGCTCTATGTGCTTGTACTCCTTGTCAAAAGCATCGTCCTTTTCTGCAGTTAATGCGTTGCGTACCATTGCCAACATCATGTGGCAACGCTCGCCCATCACGCCAATTTCGTTGCGTGCCTGCCAGATAGAAAGCTCTGATGTAGAGAGCAGACCGCCGGAAATGTACTTGAGACCAGGCTCCTTGTCTTCCTCTTTCTCTGGCAATGCCCAGCAGACAAGTTTCTCAATCTGGTTTACGAAACCAATGAGGAGAAGGGTGTTGAAGATGTTGAATGTTGTGTGGAACGCAGAGAGCTGCAGGAGTTCGTTATTGCTGCCTGCCATCGTTGCTACAATCCAGCGGATGAAGTCGCAGAACGGATAGAACATAACGAGCACAACGACTACGCCAAAGACGTTGAAGAACATGTGGGCAAGTGCTGCACGGCGTGCCTGTGTGCCTGCTGTCATCGAAGCCATAACGGCAGTGATGGTTGTACCTATGTTCTGTCCCATGGCCAATGCTGCTGCAAGTTCAAGGCTGAAGCCTGGAATCTGCATGTCGAAGAGCATCAGCGTGATAGCCATTGTGGCAGCAGATGCCTGGACAACCATTGTAACCAGTGCGCCAACGAATACAAAAAGGATGACCGTGAAGAAACCTCCGTCTGCCAGTCCTGCCAGCATGTTGGCTACGATACCACCAATGTTGAGGTCGGTTGCTGACTGCTGAAGGAACGAAAGACCCATGAAGAGGAATGCGAAACCAAAGAGGAACTCGCCGATGCTCTTACGCTTCTCCTTGCCACTGAAGTACATTGGGATGCCAATGGCTACGATAGGCAGTGCAAGCGCAGCAATGTTGACCTTGAATCCGACAAGAGAAATGATCCATGCCGTTACCGTAGTACCGACGTTGGCACCCATGATGACGCCGATAGACTGACTGAGCGTCATCAGACCGGCATTGACAAAGCTGACAACCATAACGGTCGTTGCACTTGATGACTGGATGAGAGCTGTCACGAGAATACCTGTCAGCACACCCATTACGCGGTTTTTGGTCATTGCGGCTAACACAGAGCGAAGGCTGTCGCCAGCAAACTTTTCGAGTCCCTCACTCATTGTCTTCATACCGAAGAGGAATAGGCCAAGCGAACCTATGAGCGAGAGTAGGTTAAGGATTGTTTCCACGAATTATGATTTTGTTTTGTTAGTGATTGCGGATTACAAATTCTTTGCAAATTTACTAAAATTATATTACAATGGTATTACAATATTGTTAAATAATATGGTAAAAATGCTTTTATGATAGATATTGAACGATTTTTTGCTGAATTGCTATAAAAAAGAAGCGCGAACAGCAACTCTCATCGTAATGAGAGCAGCAGTTCGCGTATTACTTTGCATGCAACGGCTGTTGATACACCCGACTGGTCGAGCATAGGTGCCAGTTCGTTGACGTCAACGCCCACGATGTTGAGGCGTGAGCATATTTCGAGTATGGCAGTGCGTAGTTCGTTGAACGTGATTCCGCCTGCTTCTGGTGTGCCTGTACCAGGGAATATGCTTGGGTCAAGCACATCAAGGTCTATGGTAAGATAGACAGGCGCCTTGCTTTCTTCAAGCATGTCCACACAGTCTTTTAACCCGTCGAGGCAGAAAGGATGCATGTCTGTATGTCCGGCACGTGCAAATGCCCATTCGTCTCGGTCGCCACTGCGTATGCCGAACTGATGAATCTTGCCGTCGCCGATGATGTCATGGCAGCGACGAAGCACACATGCGTGAGACAGTTCTACGCCAAGATAGTCCTGACGGAGGTCGCAGTGGGCATCGAAATGCAGGATGTGGACGTCTGGATAGCGCTTTGCCACCTCGCGGAATGCACCTAACGTAACGAGATGTTCGCCTCCAATCATTAGCGGAAGCTTCTTGTCGTCAAGGATTTCTGCTGTCCTTTCGCTAATAGCATCTAATGCCATCTGCGATGATCCCATAGGAAGTTCGATGTCGCCGGAGTCGAACACGAAGTAGCGTTCGTTGCCTTCGGCATCAAACATCAGGTCTTTGTCTAAGTAAGGGGAGTAGGTCTCAAGGCCGTAAGACTCGTGTCGGATGGCCGAAGAACCGAAACGTGCTCCCGGACGATAGCTGGTAGTGCTGTCAAACGGAGCGCCGAAGATGACAATCTGTGCATCTTCGTACTCTGCATCGCAGCCGATGAATGTCTCTATGTTCTTTCTCATTTGATCAATGTTTTCTTTCCGTTGATGATGTATAGTCCCTTACCGCGAATTGACGATATGCGCTGTCCTGACATATTATATATGGTAGGTTCTGTCTGAGGGAGGGTTGTGATGTTGTTTATTCCCGATGCCCCGCGTGAAAGAAGCTGAGCCTTGAACAGACGGACATCCACTCCGTGGAGAATGAGTCCCTTCTGTGCCAGCTTGTTGAATGTTTCGGGGCTAAAAGTGAAGTCTGTGACATGCTCAGTGCCAACGCCTGTGGAATAGTGTATGCGTGGATTGAAGTCTGAGTTGTAAGTCTTGCCGCTAACATTGAATGAGATCTTGTCTGACCAATCACCAAGGAAGAACTGGATATCGTCAGATTTGCCTTCCTGCTTGTATGTAAGGCGGAGGATGAGGTCTTGATTCATGGACCTGAACAGCTCTGCTGGGATTGAGATACCGTTACCCCAGTTAAAGAGTTTGTCTCCGTCGAAGCATACGAATGATGAGACATTGCCTATGGTAGGGTACTTGCCACTGAATGAATTTCCATGGTATGCCTTAGCGATACACTCTGCAAGGTCTGCCTGATCAAATGCAGGCATGGTGCGACTGACGCTGTTGGAAAGTCCCATCCAATAGAATGTGCCGATGTTTTTTTCCTTAGCTTTCTTTACGAAATAGCTGGCAAACTGAAGCATCAGGTTCCTGCGTGCATCGTAATCGGTCTTGCCGTCGCCAGCATCCACATTGCTTGTTCCCCATTCGCCTATGATAACAGGTGCGCCCTTTGTAGCAAGAGAATTGCTTAGTGTTGACATCAGGTCGTCAACCTCTTTCTGAATATCAGTCAAAGGTCTGTTGACGATCGTTCCTTGAGAGTTCTTGTTTGAAATGGAAGGATAGCTATGAACTTCAAAGATGATATGTCCACTAATGTTGTCCTGTGGAAGTTTCATGTATTTTATCGGGTCTTGGAGGTGTGAATTCCAGTTGCCGGTTCCGCAAGCGGCTGCGTATGTGTTGACGATAAGGTTTCGTGACGCATTGTTACCACCAGTCGAGCGTACTGCGTTGACAAAGCTCTGGGCGTAACTGTTTATTCCGTTGTAGGCAGAGTTGGCAATGGTGGCATTGTAACTGCCTGTGGTATTGAATGATGCGAAGCACCATGAACTCTTTGTGTCGAGCATCTCGTTGTAACCTTCAAACAACAGATGGTCGCCATAGTCCTTGAACTCCTCGGCAATTTGTTTCCATAGAGATTCATAGCGCTCCTTGTTCTTGCTGTAGTTTGCCTCGTCTGCCTTTATCCAAGAGACGTTATTGGAACCGTCGGCACCAGTGTCGTGATGGACATTGACTATGCAATAGAGTCCACTGTTTATGACGTAATCGACAATAGTGTGTACTCTTGCCATCCAATCCTTATTGACTTTTCCGTTGATGTCCATGTGGTTGTACCATGTCACAGGAATGCGGATGGCACCAAAACCTGCTTCTTTGAACATAGAGAAAAGTTCGGCATTTGTGGTGTACTGTCCCCAATAGGTCTCAGATTCCAACCCCTGACAGTTCCAATAGTTGGCATCATCAGGGTTAGTCGATTTCAATTGGCCATTAGCATCGAGTGTATTACCAAGATTCCATCCAATGCCCATATTGCTGACAGCAGTTGTTGCCGTCTCGGTTATCTGTGCATTGGCTGCAAAGCAAGAAAGGAAGAGGTATGCTATGAGTGCAAGTTTTCTCATAAGATGATATGTGGATATTATAATAATGTGGTTGTTTAGTTATAGGTTTTTTATGTCTTCCACCTTTTCCAGCATGTGTTCAACATAGGCAGGCAAGGCAAAACAGCCACGATGAAGGTTTGTAGTATAGTAACGCGTATCGATTCCACGCTCGTTCCAACGCTTAGCATTGAGGTCTTCTACAGGATGATACTTCTTTGAAGCAAAGCCAAACAACCAGTAACCTGAAGGGTAAGACGGAATATGTGCCTGATATACACGCGATATTGGGAACGAACTGAGTATTCGTTTGTGGGCTTTCTGTGTCTCAACACGGTCTTCGTCATAGAAAGGCGACTGATGTTGGTTGATCATAATGCCCTCCTCCTTGAGTGCTTTGTAGCATGAACCGTAGAATTCGCGTGACAACAGCGATTCGCCTGGGCCATAGTAGCCAGCCGAGTCGATGATGATTACGTCGTATTCATCAACGATGTGGCGTATGTAGCGGAGCGCGTTCTGAGAATATATGGTTACCTTTGGGTCGTCAAGTCCGCAGGCAGAGAATGGCAGATATTTCTTAGCCGCCTCCACAACGCCGATGTTAACTTCCACCATATCAATGCGCTGCACCTCAGGATACTTCAACAATTCGCGTACAACACCACCATCACCGGCACCGAAGACGAGTATCTTCTGTGGGTTAGGGTGTACTGCCATAGGGATGTGAGTCATCATCTCATGATATATGAACTCATCCTTCTCTGTCATAACGATATAACCGTCAGCCGTCAGCACACGTCCGAACTCAGGAGTCTCGAAGATGTCGATGCGGTTGTGGTCATTCTCTTCAGAGAAAATGTGCTTATCAACGCGCAAAGACAGTTGCACGTCTTCAGTATGTCGTTCTGTAAACCAAAAATCCATTTGTTTAAGTTAATAGTTAAAAGTTAAAAATTAAAAGTTATGATTACCTTATACTAATCGTGAAGACTACTGGGTGTTGTTTATTGATATAATGATATCACACCATATGATGTTCATACTCCGTTCTTTTTGGTAGTATTTACTATAGACACAAGCAGTGCAACAACTTCTTTGCAGTCAGTGTTGATAGAAGAGAATTCCACTTCCGACAGATACTCTGCTGCATGAAGTTTCTCTATCCAGTATTTAGTTTCGTTCGCTTCCTTCAAGGCTATAGACATCTTGTGTACAAAGTCTGCCCGGCTCTGAGCAAATTTTGCTTCGCTGACGTTGGCGCCAATGCTTAGACCTGAACGCAATACTTGATTTAATATGCTGCTATCGACATACTTGCCTTTTAGGTATTTCACCATTTTTATTATACGGTTGGTAAAGTTTTCAACCTTGTTTTCTAAGACATTTGCAGGTTTCTCTAACATAAAACAAGAGTAATCATAACTTTTAATTTTTAACTGTTAACTTTTAATTTAGTAAATAGTTGCTTCTTTGATTACGTTTAGTCGCTCAATCTTCTCGTCCTCAGGACCAGTCATTGAGCAACCCTTTTCCTTTGCGTATAAGATGTAGTCGATGATTTCTTGCGTTATGCGTTCGCCAGGAGCGAGGATTGGGATGCCAGGAGGATATGACATGACGAACTCTGTGCAGATGCGGCCGTTGCATTCGCGTATTGGGAGCATCTCCTCCTTTGGCGCATAGAACGCCTCTTGTGGAGTCATCACCACCGATGGGTTGATATATTCGTGGTCGAACATACCAGTACGGTCCTTCTGGAAACGGCGACGGATGTCGTAAAGAGCAGAAACCAAGCGCTCTATCTCACGCATTCGGTCGCCTATTGATATGTAAGCCAGTGTATTACCGATGTCACCGAGCTCCATCTGGATGTCGTATTCGTCACGCAGAAGGTCATAGACCTCGATGCCAGCGAGTCCGATGTCAAGGGTATATACCGTCAGTTTTGTCTTGTCAAAGTCGTAGATGGAGTCGCCGTTTATCAGCTCTGAGCCGTAAGCGTAATATCCACCTATCTTGTTTATCTCTGTGCGAGCATACTCAGCCATCTCCACCACATTGGCGAATGCCTCCTTTCCACGTAGGGCAAGGTTACGGCGTGAGATGTCGAGCGATGCTAAGAGCAGGTAAGAAGCCGATGTTGTCTGCGTCAGGTTGATGACCTGTCGCACGTAACCCTGCGATATTCCCTTGCCTGTCAGCAGCACAGAACTTTGCGTAAGCGAGCCACCACTCTTGTGCATTGATACACAAGCCATGTCAGCTCCTGCTGCCATGGCAGAAATAGGCATGTTGTCTGCAAAGTAGAAGTGTGTGCCGTGGGCTTCATCCACCAGCACCATCATGTTGTGTTCATGGGCAATCTCAACAATCTTCTTCAGATTTGAGCATATGCCATAATACGTTGGGTTGTTTACGAGGATAGCAACAGCATCCGGATTCTCCTCGATAGCCTTCTCCACCTGTGATATCTTCATGCCCAAAGCGATACCAAGCTTCTTGTCGGTATCAGGATTCACGTAGATAGGAGTAGCACCATTAACAACCAAGGCGTTGATGACTGAGCGGTGAACGTTGCGTGGAAGGATTATCTTTTCACCCTTCTTGCATGCCGTAAGCACCATTGTCTGTACGGCAGATGTTGTTCCGCCAACCATCAAGAAGGCATGCTCTGCACCGAAAGCATCAGCACAAAGTTCTTCAGCCTCTTTAATTACTGATATAGGGTGGCACAGGTTGTCAAGCGGTTTCATGGAGTTTACATCCAGTTCCACACACTGCTTGCCCAGAAGCTTTACCAATTCAGGGTTGCCTCTGCCACGCTTATGTCCCGGAACGTCGAAAGGAACGACGTGATTACGGGAGAATTCTACAAGTGCCTCATAAATAGGCGCATAGTTTTGATTCATAGACCCACCCCCCATTCCCCCTCCCGTTAGTAGAAAGGGGGAGAGGATTTGTTTTAAATACCCACCCCAATGCCCCTCCCGTTAATAGGGAGGGGAGAGTGGATTTGTTTTGTTTATACAATATTAAATATCAGACCATACCCCATACTAGTGTAAAAACACTAGGAACATTAGTGATTCCCCCTCCCTCTTAACGGGAGGGGGTGAGGGGGAGGGTCTTTAACATGAGCAGTTCAGTGGCTTGAGCTGCTTGAAGAAGTCATTGCCCTTATCGTCAACGAGGATGAATGCAGGGAAGTCTTCTACAACAATCTTCCATACAGCCTCCATGCCGAGCTCAGGATACTCTACACATTCGATGCTCTTGATTGAACTCTGAGAGAGTACGGCAGCAACGCCACCGATAGTACCGAGATAGAAACCGCCATGCTTCTTACATGCATCAGTTACACACTGAGCACGGTTGCCCTTGGCAATCATAACGAGTGAGCCGCCATTTGCCTGGAACTCATCAACGTATGGGTCCATACGGCCAGCGGTAGTTGGACCCATTGAACCACATGGGTAACCCTCTGGAGTCTTAGCAGGACCAGCATAGAGGATTGGATAATCCTTCAGATACTGAGGCATTCCCTCACCTGCGTCAAGGCGAGCCTTAATCTTAGCGTGAGCGATGTCACGACCTACGATGATAGTACCCTTCAGATTAACACGTGTAGAGACAGGATACTTAGAGAGTTCAGCACGAACTGCGTCCATGCCCTTGTCGAGGTCGATCTCAATACCCTTGCCACCTTCACCTGGATTGCGAAGCTCCTCAGGGATAAGCTCTGTTGGGTTAGAGTCCATCTTCTCAAGCCAGATACCGTCCTTGTTAATCTTTGCCTTGATGTTACGGTCAGCCGAGCATGATACGCCCATACCAACAGGGAGCGAAGCACCATGGCGTGGCAGACGGATTACACGGATATCGTGAGCAAGGAACTTACCACCGAACTGAGCACCGAGACCGATGTTGTGAACCTCCTTGAGCAACTTAGCCTCAAGGTCAAGGTCACGGAAGGCACGACCTGTCTCATCGCCTGTTGTTGGGAGAGAGTCGTAGTACTTGATAGAGCCGAGCTTCACTGTGAGGAGGTTCTTCTCTGCAGATGTACCACCGATAACTACGCAGATGTGGTATGGAGGACATGCT
>JAZUKC010000119.1:0-39660 GCA_045643065.1 Prevotella sp. | reverse complement strand
ATAGCTTCTTCAGCCTCATTAATATATACTTTTACATCTACTTCCATATTATACCCACCCCCTACAGACCCACCCCTGCCCCTCCCTAAATGGAGGGGAGTAGAATGTATCTGCTAATTGTTTTTTCCCGGAGGGTGATAGGGTTTTTACATTGTTATTATTACTTTGTCTATAATCTTCATTCCTTAAAAGACCAAGCTTGTCCCAGTATCTATTCCCCTCCCTTTTAATGGGAGGGGTCAGGGGAGGGTCTTTAAAGAATTGTACAACCTTCGCAAGGCTTCAACTGCTTGAAGAAGTCGTTGCCCTTGTCGTCAACGAGGATGAATGCAGGGAAGTCCTCAACATCGATCTTCCAAACTGCCTCCATACCGAGTTCTGGGTATTCAACACATTCGATTGACTTGATTGAGCTCTGAGAAAGAACTGCAGCAACACCACCGATAGTACCGAGGTAGAAACCACCATACTTCTGACAAGCATCAGTAACGCACTGTGCGCGGTTACCCTTAGCAATCATCACGAGTGAACCACCGTTTGCCTGGAACTCATCTACGTATGGGTCCATACGACCTGCTGTAGTTGGGCCCATCGAACCACATGGATACCCCTCTGGAGTCTTAGCAGGACCAGCATAGAGAACTGGATAGTCCTTGAAGTACTGTGGCATACCCCCACCTGCATCGAGACGAGCCTTAATCTTTGCGTGAGCGATGTCACGAGCCACGATGATTGTACCCTTGAGGTTTACACGAGTAGAAACTGGGTACTTGCTGAGTTCCTTGCGAACTGCATCGATGCCCTGGTTGAGGTCAATCTCAACACCCTTAGCACCTTCGCCTGGCTGACGGAGCTCTTCTGGGATGAGTTCTGATGGGTTGCTGTCCATCTTTTCAATCCAGATACCATCCTTATTAATCTTACACTTGATGTTGCGGTCTGCAGAACAGCTAACACCCATACCTACTGGGAGGGATGCGCCGTGGCGTGGAAGACGGATTACGCGAACATCGTGTGCGAGGTACTTACCACCGAACTGTGCACCAAGACCAATGCGATATACTTCCTTGAGAAGCTTTTCTTCGAGGTCGAGGTCACGGAATGCACGACCAGTCTCATCACCTGTTGTTGGAAGGTTGTCATAGTACTTGATAGAGCCAAGCTTAACGGTCAGAAGGTTCTTCTCTGCCGATGTGCCACCGATAACAACGCAGATGTGATAAGGAGGACAAGCAGCAGTACCGAAGTGCTTAATCTCCTCAACGCGCCATGGAAGCAGGGTGCTCTCGTTCTGGATGAGAGCCTTTGTCATAGGGTAGAAGTATGTCTTGTTTGCCGAGCCACCGCCCTTTGCAACCATAACGAACTTATATTCAGCACCCTCAATAGCCTCGATGTCAATCTGTGCAGGGAGGTTACACTTAGTGTTCACCTCGTCGTACATATTGAGAGGAGCGTTCTGAGAGTAGCGGAGGTTGTCCTGAGTGTATGTGTTATACACACCGAGAGACAGAGCTTCCTCGTCCTCGAAGCCAGTCCAAACCTGCTGACCCTTCTCACCGTGGATGATGGCAGTACCAGTATCCTGGCAGAAAGGTAGCACACCCTTGCATGCAGTCTCAGCATTGCGCAGGAACTGGAGTGCTACATACTTATCGTTCTCACTTGCCTCAGGGTCAGTAAGAATCTTAGCCACCTGCTCGTTATGCTCACGACGCAGCATGAACTCTACGTCATGGAAAGCCTCCTGAGCAAGCAGAGTGAGTGCTTCCTTAGAAACCTTGAGTATCTCGTGGCCTTCAAACTCGCCTACAGAGACACCTTCCTTAGATACAAGACGATACTCTGTCTTGTCTTCGCCAAGCTGAAACATTGGCGCATACTTAAATGGAACGTTTGCCATAGTAATTTACAATTTACAGATTTACAATTTACTATTTATTTACTAATTCTTGTATTTACTATTTATATTTAATTAAGGTGCAAAAATACATCAACTCCCCCCCCTCCCTAATGGGAGGGTCGGGGTGGGTCTAATATCCGAAAATCTCCTCCAGAGTTACTCGCTTGATTGGTGCAATCTTCTCAAGAGCAGGGATATCAAGCTCGTTTTCGTTGCCGAGGATGTAGTAACGCATAGGCTTACCCTTTACGTTCTGCTGCTCAAAGTTGAGTATATCCTTCATCTGGAGTGATGGAATAGACTCATAAAGCACCTTGTTCAGGTCATAATCCATACCGCGAGCCTGAGCTGCAAGGTACGCATTGATGATGCCGAACTTAGTAGTGCGCTGTGCAGCGAGAGTCTTCATGAGCATTGTCTTTGCCACATTGAATGCGTTTTCAGCCTGAGGCATGTTGTCGGTAATCTCCTTGAACGTGTTGATACAATCCATCATCTTGTCGTTCTGAGAGATAATATGCTCCAGCCAGTATTCGTTTTCGTTCTTGCGTGATGGCGTAGCGAAGCGCGAATTAGCGTTGTAAGCAAGGCCACGGCTCTCGCGAAGCTCCTGGAATACTATTGCGTTCATGCCGCCACCGAAGTATTCGTTGAAGAGAGCGATAACAGGAATGCGGCTGACATCCAGTGTCTTACCCTCGCAGTTGAACATACGCATGTAGATGTTGTTAGCCTTATAAGGAGCGATGAGCACCTCCGACTTAGGAGTTGTCTGCATCTTGAACACCTTGTTTACAGGTCCATCGAGCAGTTTCTTTGCTGTCTTATGGTTCTTTGCGATAACAGCAGAGAGCTCTTTCTCTGTCGAAGGTCCATAATATAATAAGGTGTGCTTGTAGTTCTTGAGGTTCTTGATGAGGTCAACATAAACCTGTGGGTCAGTATTGCGCAGCTCTGTCTCGCTCATGATGTTGGTATAGTCGTTCTGAGGACCATACTGAGCGTAGGCGCTGAGATAGTTGAAGCAAGTCCTCTGATCCTGCTTCTGCTCGGCACGGCCCTTCAACTCCTGTTCAACCATTGCCTGATACTTCTGCTTGTCAACCTTAGCGTTGCCGAAGATGTGCTCCATCAGCGCGAGAGCCTTTGGCATATTCTCGTTCAGACCGTTAAGAACGATAGTGATTTCCTGATTGCCTACAGAGATGCGATAGTCACAAGCCAGGTTGTAGAACTGCTTCTTCAGCTGCTCGTTGGTATATTTGTCAGTGCCGAGGAGCGACAGATAGTCGCTGGCAGTGTTATAACGCACGTCGGCACGGTCGCCGAAATCAAAGCGGAACGCCATTGTGAAGAGGTCGTTCTCCTTGTTCTGCAGATATACGAGAGGCAACTTTGTCTTTGTCTGCGACTTTGTAAGGTCGGTGTTGAAGTCCAGGAATCGAGGCTGAATGTCACCAGTCTTGCGTGCAACCATCTCTGCCAGATAAGCACTTGTCTTATCGCGGTTGGTAGGGATAGGAGTGATTTCAGGCTTGTCAATCTTCTTTATGTTAGTGTCTTCGCCCTTACGCTTGTAAGCGATGGCATAGCCATTGGTCAGATATTTGTTTGCAAAGTCCACGATATCCTGCTTCGTGATCTTCTTCATGCGGTCCAACTGTCCTACGACCTGCTCCCATGACTTGTCGTTGATGAAGGCATTGTACATGATACCCACTCTCGAACCGTTGTTCTCCATCCGCTGCAGATAAGCGCGCTTGTTGTTGTTCATTATCGAAACGAGCAGTTCCTCGTCGAAGTCGCCATTCTTCAGCTTCTGCACTTCGGCAAGCATGATGTCGCGAACCTCCTCAAGAGTCTGCCCCTCCTTTGGCGAACCCTGAAGAATAAAGACGCTATGCTCCTTCAGACACAATGTGCCTGAGCCAACGCCCTGTGTCAACATCTTCTGGTTAACGTCAAGGTCAAGCAGACCGGCGCGTCCGTTTGACAGCACGTCGCTCATCAGGTCGAGAGTGTCACACTGCAGAGACGCAGCACGATCAAAACGCCATGCCATCATTACTGACTCCTGTTCAGGACCTACGACGGTAGTATCCTGAGGCTCAGTGAATACTGGCTGCTTAGGGAACTTGCGTGGAGTGGTGTCCTTACCAGGCTGCCACGAACCGAATTCCTTATCGATGATGGCGATGACCTCATCCGGATTCATGTCGCCAGACATACAGATGGCGATATTGTTAGGCTTGTAATACTTGTTGTAGTAGTTCGTAATGGCAACGAGCGAAGGGTTCTTCAAGTGGTCCTGAGTACCGATAGTGGTCTGTGTGCCATAGCTGTGAGTAGGGAACAACTTCGCAAATACTGCGTCAGAAGCCTTCTCACCGTCATTGGTTAGCGAGATATTCTTCTCCTCATAGACAGCTTCAAGCTCGGTATGGAAACCACGAAGCACGAGGTTCTGGAAACGATCAGCCTGAATCTCAGCCCAACGCTGCACCTCATTGGCAGGGATGTCCTCCTTGTAGATAGTCTCGTCGTACCATGTGTGAGCATTAGTGCCGTTCGAACCGATAGCCGCCATGATCTTGTCATACTCATTCGGGATGTTATACTGAGCAGCAATCTGGCTGACACTGTCTATCTCATGATACTTCGCCTTACGCTCCTGAGGGTCAGTAAGCTGGCGATACTCCTCGTAAAGGTCGCTGATTTTCTGAATCAGCGGTGCCTCTGCTGCATAGTTTGACGTGCCAAGCTTGTGGCTACCCTTAAACATCAGATGCTCAAGGTAGTGCGCAAGGCCGGTACAGTCAGCAGGGTCGTTGCGGTGACCTGTATTTACTGCGATGTAAGCCGTGATACGTGGCTTCTCGTTGTTTACGGAAAGATACACCTTAAGACCATTGTCCAGTGTGTAGAGACGTGCCTGCATAGGGTCGCCTGGCACAGTAGTGTACTTGTAATCCTTTGCTGCGAGTGGCAATACCATTATTGCGCAGAGCAGCGATAATATGATTTTCTTCATTTATTAATGTATAAATTGTTGTTACTTTCGTTGAAATTGCAAACAAATATGACAAATCAACATCATCGAATTGACAAATATTCGTCATACTATTTGCAAGCAAACGCTACTTTATCTTTGCAATGAAACTCTTCAGATCGTCCTCGTCAACGTCACCGAGCTCATACTCTCGCTCTGCGTCGTAGCGTATTGCGCTGAGCCACTCCTGACGAGAAGGCTGCAGCTGAGCTATGAGTTGCTCACGATCTTCCTCACTCAGCGAGTCAAGATGAGCATAATCCAGCACCTTGTTGTATGCCCATGCCCACTTGTTGTCCTCATAACGCTCGTGAATCTCGCGCAGAATGTCAGCCACATCATTAATGTCGCTGATTTCGCCGCGATGGATATCGTCAATCAATATCTCGATTTCAGCCTCCGGAGCCAATAGTCCGAGCAGATCAACCCAGCGTCCGCTACCCGCTGTAGAGGTAGGAAGCGCAGCCTCATGCTTCTCCAATACGTCGAGCAGGCAGAGACGAATGGCCAACTCGTAGTATTTGATGCCCTTCTGCAGCGACTTGTTCTTTATCGTCGTACCATTGTAGTTGTAGCTTGCAGCGTTCTCACCGGCGTCAGCACGAAGCTGCTCCAGCGTCTTGATGCCATCGAAACACTGCTGGACAACCAGCGGATTGAGCCAGTCATACTGCACGCACGACTGACGACCGGAACGCGGACGACGGTCGCGCTTAGGCCATTTCTCTATGTCGCGGTATGTACCCACGGTGGTAAGGTTACGTCCTGGCACACAGTAAGTTGCCTCGCTGCCTGCAATAAGGTAAGAGAACGGCAGGGCGGTGGTGTCAGGATGCGACTGCACCTTGCCCATAACCATCGTGAAAGTGCCGGTTGTTGCAGGCCAAAGCGTATGCGAACCACTCGCCGTCTTTGAGCCACGCATGAGTGTTCCCCAGTGCATTGGGCCCATCTTGTACGCATGATTAGAGAAGTTTGTGCCCGAACCAGCGTTGTAGAAAGAGTATTCGCCACCGATGAGGAGTGACGATTTGTGATGGCTGACACTAAACGGACCGCACAAAGCAGCGCAAGACTCGCCGTTGTCCATGTGCGAATTGGCGAAGAACACCGAGTTCTCGCTCGTGAAACCACGCCCGATGTGGCACGCCTCACCTACGAACGTCTCGTAGATCTTTGCAAAATCGGTGATAGAAGAGCCAGCCTGAATGATGCAATCCTCGCATATTACGCCGTCAGAAACAAGTACGCTTGCCTCGCTGGTGCTAAGCAACGTACACTCAACCAGACGCGCTGCGCCCATTATCTCGCAGTCATCGCCGATGACAACGTTAGTCAACTCGCGAGTGTCCGTGATTGTTACGCCACTGCCGATGGTAGTACAAGGCTGCTTGGTAGCATCCACCTCCCAGTCAATCATCTTCTTAATCTGCTGGAAAAGCTGCTTGTCGTGGCTGTAATGCACCATCAACGCCGCCATCTGCGATGTCAACTTGCTGTACAGCACGATGTTACCGTCGCCAGCTTCGTTAAGCACACTGATGACGTTTCCCTCTCCGAAGGTTGCTCCTTCGGTAGTGCGGATCATGCCAACGTTGATGATACGGCAGTTAGCGCCTATGCGGACGTTGCCCATAAACGTAACATTGATGATGTGACGGGGATCGAAATCCTCGTCCACCTCTATCTGCGACCAGTCGTGAGAACAGCAACCCTGCTGCTCCAACTGTGTAATTTCTTGTTCGGTTAATGCTCTGTAATTCATATTATTCGTAGTCGTTGTACAGGAAATCGTTGTAAGGATACTTCTGAACGTGCAGCTCTCGCACCTTCTTGTATATCGTCTCGCGGAACTCGTCGATGTTTTCCTTCTCGCGTGCCGATATGAACAAGCAGTTGTCATTGAGCTTTGCCATCCATGTTCGCTTCAGTTCCTCGAGCGGAATCTCACTCTTTTTCACCGGCGTCAGGTCGTCTTCCTCATGCTCAGTCCATTTGTAGGCGTCGATTTTGTTAAAGATTATCATCGAAGGTTTCTCCGAACAGCCCAGGTCTCCAAGCGTTTTCTCCACCACTTTTATTTGATCCTCGAAGTCAGGATGCGAGATATCAACCACGTGAAGCAACAGATCAGCCTCGCGAGTCTCGTCGAGTGTCGATTTGAACGAATCGACAAGGTCGGTAGGGAGCTTACGAATGAAACCTACGGTGTCTGCCAACAGGAATGGCAGATTGTCTATAACGACCTTTCGGACAGTGGTATCGAGCGTTGCAAACAGCTTATTCTCCGCAAAGACTTCACTCTTTGAGAGCAGGTTCATGATGGTCGATTTGCCCACGTTGGTATATCCCACCAACGCCACGCGTATCAGTCGGCCGCGGTTCTTGCGCTGAGTCGTCTTCTGCTTGTCTATCTCTGCCAGTCGTTCCTTGAGCAAAGACATGCGGTTGAGGATAATACGGCGGTCCATCTCGAGCTGAGTCTCACCCGGTCCACGCAAGCCTACCGAGCCTTTTCCACCACCAGAACCAGAGCCACCACCCTGACGTTCGAGGTGCGTCCAGAGTCTCTGGAGTCGTGGAAGCATATAACGGTACTGCGCAAGCTCTACCTGTGTCTTGGCGTTTGCCGTCTGAGCGCGCATGGCAAAGATGTCAAGGATGAGCGAAGTACGGTCGAGAATCTTCACTTTCAGCTCTGCTTCGATGTTGCGCATCTGCTTTGCCGACAGCTCATCGTCAAAGATCACCATGCCCACAGGCTCGTATGGCACCGGCTCTCCTGGGTTCAACGCCAGTCCCAACCCACCATCCAGCGGGTTGTTTCCATCGCCCGTGCTTATCGGACCGCTGGCAAGTTGAGGGTAATACACCTCTCCATTCTCCGCGCGTTCCTCACAATCCTTTATGTAGTCACGTATTTCCTCAAGCTTACCCTTGCCCACATACGTCACCGACGAAGGTCCGTTGACACGCTGCGTGAAGCGTTTCACGACCTTTGCGCCAGCCGTATCGGCAAGGAACTCCAGCTCGTCAAGGTATTCCTTGGTCTTAGCCTCGCTCTGTTGTGGAGTGATGAGGCCAACGATGACTGCTATTTCGGTCTTTGTTTCTGATATTACGAATTCTTTCATCTCATTAATTGCAATTATGGAGCAAAGTTACTAAAAATATTTTAAATAACGTACACGTACGCGAATAAATTTATATTATTATGTATTTTTGTGAATTTGATGGGGGGAAGTGGCAGTACGATATGGGTGTTTTTTATTGAATTACGCTGCCAATCGTAGCCTTTCATCATCCAAATCGTAGCCTTTTATGATGTAAAGACTCAGTAATTACGTTATGATTACTCAGTAATTACACTGTAAAGACTGAGTAATTACATTGTAAAGACTCAGTAATTACAACATAAAAGGCTACGATTTGGACGATAAAAGGTAGCAAATCGGGATGTGAAAGGTAGCGATTGAAATTTTCAATGGCACTGAATGAAAATTTCATTTGCTACGAATGGCGTGGTCATTTGTATTGATTAAAACTGCGAAACCATCGAAAACGAAAAAAGCAGGTGACGGCTTCTCGCCGTGACCTGCTCTGATATAGTTGTGTTACTTCATATAGAATGCCTGTGTTTATAAATTGGGCGCCAAAACAACAGGCGATTAACAAAGATCGGATTAATAGTTCTTGGAACCGAGTGCAAAGGTAATAAATGTTGACGCAAATCAAGAATGTTTTGCCAATTATTTTTGTTAAAAAAGCATAAAGCCATGATTTCCGCCGCAATTTTGTGCAAAATCACGCGTCTCTGCATCGTTTTTTTTAAACAAAAGACAGTGGAGGCATAGCTTTCTTTGTGCAAAATTACTCAGCAACAGGCATCTTTACCACGATGACACGTATGTTCTGGTCGTCCCTTCCGGTCTTAACCTTTGCCACATGCCAGTCGTCCGGGAACATGATGATGAAGCGTCCCGGAGTCGATTCGATGTACTCCGCCATGTCTTTGTCATAGGCATAGCGCACGACATCTGGCTTATACTCCGTGTTCTCGGTGGAAGTGTTGTGGTCGAGACGCAGGAAACCCTCGATTCCTCGTACCACAAACATGAAGTCGATGTTCTTTCTGTGACTCTCACTCTTTCGTTTTTCCAGTGGGTCATTGTGGCTGTCCTCCACGCTTGCAATAAGGTTGCTGCCCTCGATGTTATGCTTTCCGGCAGGGATAGCGAGCAAGTCAGTGGTTTCCAACCAGTTAAATAGTTGCTTCCATACTGCTTTGTTCTTCGTATATTGCAGGTAGAACTCAGTCAGATTGACCATAACGTCAGGTTCACCTTTAGTGAAACCGTTCTTCCATTTTCCCTTCTTTGCCCACTTCTCAGCTTTCTTCACAAGCTTGGCATCAGAGAATTGCTTCGTGTAAATGGGCTCTTCGGCCACGACGGTGTCAGTAAACACAGTGTCAGTAGCTTCGATATGCAGCCAGCCAATAGGCTCTTGAGCAAAAAGGGAGGTGCAGAACAGGGTGGTTAGAGTAATGATAGATAGTCGTTTCATTGTTTTAAGTTTTTTTCAGTTGCAAAAGTAATTAATTTTTTTGGTAGTATAAAATAAAATAGGTAATTTTGCAAAAATATTAAGAAAATAATGGATAAAATACTGAAATACTTCCCTGATTTGACCGATATACAGCGTCAGCAGTACGAAAAGCTTGATGCTTTGTACCACGATTGGAACGCTAAGATCAACGTCATATCACGAAAAGACATAGACAACCTGTATGAACACCATGTGCTTCACTCCATGGCCATCGCCAAGATGCTGCGATTCCGTCCCGGAACCAAGATTCTTGACTTCGGATGTGGTGGCGGATTCCCTGGCGTTCCGTTGGCAATTCTGTTCCCAGAATGTCAGTTCCGACTGATTGATGGCACAGGAAAGAAGGTGCGTGTGGCACAGGAGGTGGCCGATGCCATAGGTCTCAAGAACCTTGAGGCATGCCATCTGCGTGGCGAAGAGGAGAAAGGCAAGTACGACTTCATCGTGTCTCGCGCCGTAATGCCTCTGCCTGACCTCATGAAGATTGTCCGAAAGAACATCTCGAAGCAGCAACATAACTCCATGCCTAATGGTGTCATCGTGCTGAAGGGTGGCAATCTGGAGGCAGAACTGCAGCCTTTCCGCCAGTTGGTAGAGAAGACCGAACTCTCGAATTACTTCGAAGAGGAGTGGTTCCGTGAGAAATTTGTCATCTATCTTCCTGCTTAACGGCCTTTGATTTATGGACTTCACGACTATAACCCAATACGACCTATGGCTCATTCCGCTGCTTGGCGGAGAGCATTCCATCTTCCTTGATGCGTTCAGTCAGGTGCTTACCAACGGCTGGACGTGGATAGGTCTGTACCTGACGCTACTCTTCATCGTCATAAAAAATAACGAATCGATGATGCAGATACTGCTCGTCATACTGTCGGCAGGTGCATGTGTGCTGCTCGCTGACGGCGTTGCCGACGGCATAGTAAAGCCATTGGCCATGCGTCCCCGTCCGCTCAACGATCCCGCTATACGCCCATTGATAGACGTTGTGAGCGGAGTCTATGACAAGCAGTATAGCTTCTTCTCGGCACATGCTGCCAACACGTTCTCCATCTGCATCTTCTTCTCGCTCCTGGTGCGTAATCTCTGGATGACCATCGGACTCGTAACGTGGTCGCTAATAAACTGTTGGACACGCATTTACCTTGGTATGCACTATCCGTCGGACATTGCTGTCGGATTGATTTGGGGCTTCATCGTGGGCGAAATAGTATATATCGGCTACCGACATTTCTACCGTCGTGTGTCGCCTCGACTGCATTTCATCTCGTCGCAATATACCCGCACGGGTTACGCCCTTACCGATGTCAACCTCGTACTCAACGTGTTGCTCCTGACGATAGTGTACGCTGTGGTGAGAAGTCTGCTGGCAATATACTGATGTCTGTAACGTAAAGAAACAATGAACATAGATCCACGAAATATTAAAATAGCTGACTACAACTATCCTCTGCCTGAAGAGAGGATAGCAAAGTTTCCGCTGGAGCAGCGCGACCAGAGCAAACTGCTTATATATAATAAAGGTGTAATCTCGCATACTTGCTTCAGCAACATAGCATCTCTGTTGCCGGAGGGTTCGCTTATGGTGTTCAACAACACGCGAGTCATTCAGGCGCGACTGCATTTCCGCAAGGAAACGGGTGCGCTGATAGAGGTGTTCCTGCTCGAACCGCATCTGCCTTCCGACTACGAACTGATGTTCCAGACTTCGGAGTCGTGCGAATGGCTCTGCCTTGTGGGCAATCTGAAGAAGTGGAAGGGTGGTCCGTTGCATCGTGTCTTCACCGTTAACGGCGAAGAGATAATACTGACTGCCGAGCATAAAGGCACCAGCGGCACCAGCCAGGTGGTCAAACTCTCTTGGAAATCTGTTAATCTCTCCCCCTCGGGGGAGTTGGAGAGGGGCTGCTCTTTTGCCGACATCCTCGACGCAGCAGGCGAATTGCCTATTCCGCCGTATCTGAATCGTGAGACGCAGGAGAGCGATCTGACCACGTATCAAACTGTCTATTCGAAGATAAAAGGCAGTGTGGCAGCGCCAACGGCAGGACTTCACTTTACCGATAGTGTCCTCGCCGATGTTGATGCGCATGGTGTTGAGCGCGAGGAACTTACGCTTCATGTAGGTGCTGGCACGTTCCGTCCCGTCAAGTCAGAGTTGATCAGCGGACACGACATGCATACCGAGTATGTCAGCGTGCGCCTTCACACCATCGAGCGACTGCTTGCGCACGGCTGTAAGGCTACGGCTGTCGGTACGACCAGCGTCCGCACGCTTGAGAGTTTGTACTACATCGGATGCCACATCCTTCAGCATCCCGACCACGTTACCGACGATGACCTGCACGTAAGGCAGTGGGAACCATATTCTAATGAACAATTAATAATGAATAATGAAGAATGTTCTTCGCCAGATTTGGTTTCTTCGCCTTCGGCTGTTGATGCTCTTACGGCTATCAGGGATTATCTCGTGGCAAACGACCTTGCCGTATTGAATGCCTCGACGCAGATTATCATTGCGCCATCGTATCGATATAAGATTGTGGAACGCTTGGTTACGAACTTCCATCAGCCACAATCGACGCTGCTGTTGCTTGTCTCTGCCCTCGTCGGAGACGACTGGCACAAGATTTATGACTATGCTCTCGCAAACGATTTCCGTTTCCTGAGCTATGGTGACTCATCAATATTAATACCTTAGAACTACGGGCTTTATGAAAATAGGAGATAAAGTAAGCTTCCTTTTTGATAAGGGAGGCGGTAAGATTGCCGCAATAAAAGGCAATATAGTTTATGTTGAAGACGAGGACGGATTCCAGATTCCGACTCCGATAAACGAGGTGGTTGTAGAGGCTTCGGCTGACAATTACTCTACGGCAAATATGGTCAAGGCGATGCAAAAGGCAGAAAACCGTGGCACTACTCCGCTCGAAAGTGATGGGCGAAGCATGCGTGCCATACTCAATGATGGTCTCGACGATGGCGACAGCGATGCCATGCTCGTTG
Organism: Prevotella sp.; assembly: GCA_045643065.1. Lineage (GTDB taxonomy): Bacteria > Bacteroidota > Bacteroidia > Bacteroidales > Bacteroidaceae > Prevotella. Next base: position 27,094 of record JAZUKC010000119.1, on the reverse strand, counting down.
ACGATGACCCATCGTTGAAGGACGTTACCTTCAAGGCTCCGGTGCAGGAGCGTAAGGGTGGCAATCTGCTTAGTGCATACTTGGCGTTTGCGCCGGTAGATATCAAGCAAGTGACTAATACTCAGTTTGATTGCTATCTCATCAACGACTCCAACTATTACCTGTCTTACACCTACCTTTCGGCAGAGAACAACAGTTGGACAGTACGCTCACAGGGCGTTCTGGAACCAAATACTAAGGAGTTCATCGAGGAGTTTTCGCAGCGCGATGTCAATGCTCTCTCTCGCGTTTGCATACAGATGGTGGCATTCAAGAAGGACAAACCGTTCTCGCTTAAGCAGCCTATCAGCGTGCAGTTGCGCATCGATCAGGTGAAGTTCTATAAGCTTCACACCTTCCAACCAAACGATTTCTTTGAGGAACCAGCACTCCTTTACACCATCGTTGAGGACGATAAGGTGGCTCACTCAATAAACATCAGCGCCGACGAACTGAAGGAAGAAATGTACGCTCGCCCTGATGAGTTGGATAAACTCAACTCGCTGAACACCAAACCGGTGCGTAAGGGATTGGAAGATGCAGAGGTCATAGACCTGCACATAGAGAAACTGCTCGACTCAACGGCAGGAATGTCGTCAAGCGAGATGCTGGAATATCAGCTCGATCAGTTCCGTAAGGTGATGAAGGAGCATCGCCACGAGAAAGGAAAGAAGATTATCTTCATTCACGGAAAGGGCGAAGGCGTCCTCCGTCATGCAATAATCCATGAGCTGAACTATCGCTATCGTCCTTGCACATATCAGGATGCGTCGTTCCAGGAGTATGGATACGGTGCGACACAGGTAACAATAAAGTAATTGAAAATGAACAACTTCGGATATATAACAGTAGCAGCAGCGATACCATCGGTGAGGGTTGCTGACGTAGAATATAACGTAGAGGAAATCGAACGCCTCGTAGAACAGGCTGAGAAGAGTGGGGTAGAGCTGCTCGTCTTCCCTGAACTGTGCATCACGGGCTATACCTGTCAGGACCTGTTCCGTTCGGAACATCTGCTCGATGCCTCTGATGAGGCTCTTGAGATGCTGACATCGTTCAGCATCGGACGTGCTATAACCTTTGTCGTTGGTGCTCCTCACCGTCAGGACGACCGACTCATGAACTCGGCTGTCGTTATCTGTAACGGTGAGCGTCATTTCGTTCACAAGACCTTCCTGCCTAATTATAACGAGTTCTACGAGAAGCGTTGGTTCTCGGTTGAGGCAGTTTCGGCAGAGCCACTGTTGTTCCGCCTGCCTTCGGGCGTAGTGTTCGGAGTGGAGTTGTGCGAGGATCTCTGGTCGGCATTGCCACCATCGAGTCGTCTGGCTACTGCAGGTGCCGACATCATCCTTAACCTTTCTGCCACCGACGAACTCATCGGCAAGCATCAGTATCTGCTGTCGCTCATTGCGCAACAGTCGGCACGCACCATGTGTGGCTATGTCTATAGCTCGTGCGGATATGGGGAGTCAACGCAAGACCTTGTATATGGTGGCAACGCTATCATCTATGAGAATGGTGCACAGCTGGCACACTCAGAGCGTTTCTCACTCGATCCGCAACTCGTCATCAGTCAGATTGATGTTCAGCGACTGCGTACAGAGCGCCGTACCAACACTACCTTTGGTCGTGCTCAGGCCACTCAGATGCAGCAGACGGAGATTGTCGCACTGGAACCAGATGACGATGCATACAACAAGATACAGCTGAACTTCCAGTTGAATCGTGCGTACGATCCGCATCCTTTTATTCCTAAGTCAGGGGACATGAAGGCATCGTGCGAGGAGATATTCAACATCCAGGTCATGGGACTTGCCAAGCGCCTTGCTCACATCCATTGTAAGGATGTCGTTGTAGGCATCAGCGGCGGCTTGGATTCTACGTTGGCGTTGCTCGTCTGCGTGCGTACATTTGATAAACTTGGTTATGACCGCAAGGGAATCCATGGCATCACGATGCCTGGCTTCGGCACAACCGACCGCACTCATGATAATGCAGTGTCGCTGATGACATCGCTCGGCATCACTCAGCGTGAGATTAACATCGGCAAGGCTGTTACTCAGCACTTTGAGGACATAGGCCATGATGCAACAAACCATAACGTTACATACGAGAACTCGCAGGCACGCTATCGCACAATGCTCCTGATGGATATCGCCAATCAGGTCAACGGCATCGTGATTGGTACTGGCGATCTCTCAGAGTTGGCATTAGGTTGGGCGACATACAATGGCGACCACATGTCGATGTATGGTGTAAACGTGTCTATTCCAAAGACTCTTATCCGTCATCTCGTGCGCTATGTCGCTGACTATGAGGTTGATCAGTCGTCGAAGGCAACGCTTGAGGATATCATAGACACACCAATCTCGCCAGAGCTTATCCCTGCCGACGAGAACGGAAATATCAAGCAGAAGACGGAAGACCTTGTAGGTCCATACGAGCTTCACGACTTCTTCCTCTATCATTTCCTTCGCTTCGGTTTCTCTCCTGCCAAGCTGATGCTCCTCGCCCAGACAGCCTTCGCCGGCATTTATGACGATGAGACAATCAAGCATTGGTTGAAGACCTTCTTAAGACGTTTCTTCCAGCAGCAGTTCAAGCGCTCTTGTCTGCCAGATGGCCCAAAGGTAGGCTCCGTATCTCTCTCGCCAAGAGGCGATTGGCGCATGCCATCCGATGCATCCAATGCACTTTGGACTCTATAATGTGCAACACATAGCATACACGTCGCAACACGTGTAACACAAGTTATCACTCTGTGTGACAGTACGTTGCAACACGTCAACACATTATTTCACAAAAAAGTCTATGGGGGAATTAATCAAAGTCTATGAATACAGCAGTACCATTCCAGACTCAGAAACCTATCTTCCATAAACTGGAGAACATAGCCGACTTGGCAAAGCTGACACGCGAAGAACGCGACTATTACCACGTCAGTCTAGACTCTTTCCGCACAAATCTTGCCGTCATGGATCATGAACGCAATGTAGGACGCGCAGAGGGACGTGCAGAGGGACGTGCGGAAGAAAGAACTTTCATCATTGAAAAACTTAGGACCAGAGGTTTCAGTGATGAAGAAATCAGAGATATGCTAAATTAAAAAGACGGTATTCTTTACCTCGCCACATGACTGGCAGTAAAATAAAAAACTTAAGTGGCTATCACTTCTCATGGAAGCAGATAGCCGCTTAAGTTTTTTGTTACTTATGGTTACGCACAGGACCTAACCTGTCCTTTGTTACCCATCCCGTGTGTTTGCCGTCTAAGGTCTGCACCTTCACCCAACCTTCGAGCTCTGAGTAAGATATTGGGCGCAGGATGGTTGGTTGCGTTATTGTGTGGACTGCAGGTTGAGGGTCGCAGTCGTCCCAGTCCTTCAGCAACTTCAGAGGAGCACCGTCGTTATGGCGCGACATCACTGCTATGCAGCTGCGATGAACCCAATAACCCGTGGAGTTGTCTTCCATGAACAGCATATTGTCGCAGTCGGCTGTCCAGTTCTCTATCTCGTTGTCCACGATGCGGTAGTAACCGTCCTTCTGCTCGCTTACTACCAGGTCGTAGCAATCGTTCTCCATTGTGTATTTACTGACCTTGCCTTTAGGCGCCAGACGTATGTTGGCTGGTGTGCCGGAGGTGTCGTATATTGAACACATCAAACCCTTATTGGTTGCCAGCATGGTGTTCTCTACTATCGACTGCGACCAGAAAGTGATGAGGTCCTCGTCGTGCTGATACTGCATGACATACTGCTCGCCAGTCTCTTTGTCTGTCACTTTTATGTTCTTTCCGTGGCGAGGCAAATCCACGCGGATGTCATAACTCAGATTAGGAATATCCCACAAGCGTTCCATAGGTTCCTTTATCGGAACAAGCGATTGCGACTGGGCATCATATTCCCAGAACAGCAGGTTGACGAACTCGCCGTAGAAATCCTCGAAATCGTTGATGCTGTAGTTCAATGCCACGATGTGACGGCCGTCATCGCGCTTCCACATCGTACACTCTATGCGGTCGGCATCCCTGTCCTCCGTCTCGTTGGCCTTGACCTGAATGTACTGCGCAGCAGGATCTATGATACATTGCACACCTTCCTGCCTGTCACCCTTAACAGCCCTTTGCGCTGCCCTCAACAGAGGTATGTCGATGGCGTCGCTGATGGCATCGAAGAATGCTGCTACACCCACCTGTCCCTTCACCTTTGGTTGGGTACGATACCAGTAGAGGTTGACGTTGGCGATGTTTCTTTCATTCTTGAAAGGCGACATGTCTAAGTCTTTTTCTCTCAAAGCATTAAGCGGTTTGCCCCATCGGTCGAAGTTCATGAGTGAGCGCCGTCCGTGATACTCCATACACAGGCCGTCGCCGTCGCCATATTCGCCCTTGGTGTCTAACCGCGATGTGCTATTGGCAAGCTGCACACACTTCCCGTTCGAGGTAAAGACGTAGGAACCCTGCCCCTGCATGTTGTAGGTGAACAACGGCAGCGGTACATCGACCACAAACTGCATCTCGTCCTTCTGATTGACGCAGAAGATGCAAACATGGCGGCTTGGGTCTTCGTAAGGTTTAGGTTCATAGATGACCAGTTCCTCACGTCCGTCATTGTCAAAGTCATACTCGGCGTACAATGCCATATTGGCATCACCGCCTCTCTCTGTGAAGACCTTGACGGCCTCCTCCGCATACTTCGGCCATGACACGGAGTTCCTCCATGACTTAGCCTCTGCGCCAGCCATAGCCAGCACGAAGAATAGTATAAATGCTTTTCTCATATATTATTATTCAATTCTCTGTCCGGCAGCATTATACTTCTTGCCGTTCTTCAGTATCACTATGCGACCATTGTCCATGTACTTTGTCTGAGCATTGGCAGAAGTGCAGACTTCGTTGATACCAGTAGCAAAATCTACTTCAGCAAACTGGAGGGAGATATTGTTCTTTCTGTTTACCGATGATGTAGTGGTAAGCACAGCCATGTTGTGACGTATGATAAACTCAGAGCCCGAGAAGATGTTGTTCAAGTTCAGGTGGTAGTATAGCTTATAGTTTGTTATGTTCAGTGAATTTTATATCAGGTCTCAGCCTCTAAGTTCTGCAATAATATCTTCGACGATGCAGTTGTCTGCAAGAAGATAGAGTCCCATTTCAGGATCGTGAAGGTTGCGACATGTCTTTGATGTATAAAAAATATCCAACGCTCGTTCGGTGTCAACGTCTAAGCGTTCTGTGAGACGCATTACTATACGTCCTATTTTGTTCCACATGTTAAGGTCATTCAACATCTTATTTTAAGCATTTATCAACAGTTAACATGACGTGACCCCTTTCTTCTTTTCCCATATTTCGATAGTTTTCAGAATGTCTTCGGTTATACTCTGTCGGCTTTCTGCATGTAACACATTGTAGCATGGAAGTATATAGTCCTTGATGAGTCCGATGCGCAACATACGTTTATACATAGCATCTGGAGTCATTCCTGTGGCTTTTGCTGTAGTTTCAATGCATGATGCAACGAATATGGCTTTGCATTCTTCTGACGATGGTTTGTATTTATAAGCCTCTACTGTCATTATTATAAATAGAAAGTAATGTTGATAATAGTACGTTTGCAAAGTTACTTTTTTTTCATGAAATAATATCAATAGTTTGTGTTAATTATTGTTGGATATCTATGATTTTTGCCTTTATACATCGTTTTTGTTGGTAAAAATGAAAAAAACATCAAATAATTTTGGAAGTTTCAAAAAAAATGATTACCTTTGCACTCGCTTTTGAGACTTATGCTCATAAGCACCCGCAAATCGTAACGGTTTGGAAGGTTGGGTGAGTGGCTGAAACCACCAGTTTGCTAAACTGACGTACGGGTTACCGTACCGGGGGTTCGAATCCCCCACCTTCCGCAAAAAGGAAACGGTAACAGTTTGAGGGTAATACTCTGAAAATGGTCGATTCATCTAAGGGTTAGGATTCAAGATTCTCAATCTTGCCATAGGGGTTCGAATCCCCTATCGACTACCAAACAGAGAAAACAAACATATTAAACCTGGTCGATTCATCTAAGGGTTAGGATTCAAGATTCTCAATCTTGCCATAGGGGTTCGAATCCCCTATCGACTACTACGGACGAGGGCGATGCAAAACATGCACCGCCCTTTATTGTTAGCTTTTCATTACAACAACTTATGAGATATTGCATATCTGTACTTTTGCTGCTAATAGCTCTTAAAGTCAGTGCTCTGGCTCCGGTAAAATGGAATCAGCGCTATCAGACATATATAGATATGTATAAGGATGTGGCTATTTATGAGATGCTGACGCATAACATTCCTGCAAGTATCACGATAGCGCAGGGACTGCTGGAAAGTGGTGCCGGGTCAAGTGATCTCAGTCGCAAGGGTAATAACCATTTCGGAATAAAATGTCATGACTGGACTGGTCCAACCATGACTCACGACGATGACTATAGAGGAGAATGTTTCCGTGTCTATCAATCGGCGTTTGACAGTTATGAAGACCATTCAAAGTTTCTTGAGCGTGCGCGATACAAGAAACTGTTTTCTCTTAGCCGTACTGATTATGTAGGTTGGGCAAAGGGCCTTAAGGCATGTGGATATGCCACCAATCCGAAGTACGCCCAGATGCTTATTGACATCATACAGTGTTACAAACTGCATGAGTTGGACAAGGCAAAGACCTACGATGAGGCTAACCTGCGTAGGGTGACAGGTAAGCGTGACCTTGCCAATGTCTCTCAAGGACCAAGTGTTTCAACGTCGAGTGCAACGTCTGTAACCGGCTCGGCTCATGAAGTCAGAATGAATAATTGTAACTATTACGTCATAGCTCGTAAGGGAGACACCTTCAAGTCTATAGCCAAAGAATTTGAACTCTCATACAGAAAGGTTGCAAAATACAATGAGCGTGACAAGAAGGACGTGCTGGAGGAAGGCGATATTGTCTATTTGGAGAAGAAACGCACTAAGGCTGACAAGCAGTTTAAGAAGCGTCCTCATATAGTTCAACCAGGCGAGTCGTTCTATTCTATTGCACAGAAATACGGCGTCAGATTGAAGTCGCTTTATAAGAAGAATAACCTTACAAGTGACTATCAATTGCATGTAAATGACAAGATTAGGGTGTATTAATAGTTAAATAAGTGTAAATTATGCACCTTTAAGTGAAAAACTGTTTGATATTTGGCCATAATCTTTTGTGCAATAAAAAAAATATCGTAACTTTGCAGAAAGTAATCTTATTAGGGACTTTAATAATCCTTTTTAAGAGTAACAATGATTAGTGGATAATCGTTTTGATAAATATGTGTAAATAAAGTTAGTTGGTTAGTAAAATGTTAGTATAGTTTAAGAGGGCGGACCTGAGCGTGAGGCTTCGGTTCGTCTGTTTTTTTATGCCTATCTGGATATAGAAAAACATCCTGAAACCAACTGCATTGTGTTGATTCCAGGATGTTTCTTGTTTGTTAATCAGAATTTATTTGTACTTGCTTATCAAAGCATCAGCACCTTCGTAACCCAATGATTTCGCTTCCTCAAGATTAAGGAGTCCCTCGTGCTTCTTTCCAACAAGACATTGTGCAGCACCAAGGATAGCGTAAGCATCAGCATTCTTCCTGTCAAGGATAATCGCCTTGTTGGCAGCATCGATAGCCTCTTCGTTCATCTTCAGACGTATCTGCAGCGATCCCAATTCGCAGTAGTATAACGAAGTTGGAGCTAATTCTATGGCTTTCTGTATGTCATTGAGTGCTAACTGATATACTCGTGCCTCCTTTTCGCATACGAAGCGGTTGTAGAAGAACTCGTGAGGCAGAGGGTTGCCAACCATGAGTTTCTCGTAACTATTGAAGTCATTAATCGCCTTGCGATACTGTCTGCTATCCTGATAGATGAGTCCACGTCTGAAGACGTATGGCGCAGATTGGAACGTAAGAGGCTGAGGGCAAACGGCGATGGTGCTATCCATCAGTGCGATAACCTCCTCCAACGGAGCGTTTGCCTTCTGGCGACACTGAGTAGCAGCAAACATTGTCTCTGGACCAGCCATGCTTGTACTTTGAAGCTTCATGTATGTCTCGTAAGCCTCGTCGTATTTCGCCATTGCGAACAGTACCCTTCCTTGCTGCTGAAGATACACAGGATGATCGTTCGTAGCGTATGCAGTCTTAGCCTCGTTTAGGGCTAAGTCCAGATTCCAATCATTAAACGCCACTTGAGGCATGTACACCTCCTTGTCAAGTATAAGGTTGCTGTATGCGTAGTGCGCCTCGGCTTTGTCTTCTGCCAATGCTATTACTTTCTCCATGTCGGCCTTGGCACCCTGGAAGTCCATGGCAGAAGCACGCATTCTGGCACGAGCTTGATAACCATCTTCTTTCTCAGGGAACATGTTTATGAACTGTTCCACCAGGGCCTTGTATGAATCTCCTGTGCGTGACTGTCCTGCAATTACGAGGAACAGCTGTGCTTCCTTGTAGTCAGAAGGAATCATAGGAGCGATGAGCGACTGAGTCAGTGTTGTCGTGTTATCTCCGAAATTCTCCACCTTCATGTCTGAGGCGAACAATGCACTTACAGCGTTTGCAGTGTTGTCCTTTGCCGAATGCAGCAATGCTACGACCTCGCCTGCATCATTGATGACAGGGCAGAATGCAGCATCTTCCGGTGCTTTAGTGTTGAGAATATAATAAGGATATTCCTGATTGCTGCTTGATGTGGAGAACTTCTCCAGTTTGCTGACCGTAGCAGCAACAGTACGAGGTGCCTTCACACTGTAGCAAGCCAACCACAAGTGAGCATTTGCTTCCGACATAGACTTAGCCACTGGTGCCATGTCTGTAGTTCCTTTTACATGGAATTTACAGATGTCATAGAGATCGCTTGCACCGATAAGTCCGTCCACATCATATTTTTTGCCCTTGCTGTCAATGACAACAGCCTTTGCTGCTCCTACAAACGGTTTCCACTGAGCAATGGCATCGCCGTTGCTGCTTACAAACACGCCATGAGATGCAGATATCAGTGTGCCATCGGCACGAAATGTGTTAAGAGAGAATGTCGCCTGTGCCGATTTTTTTACCTGTGCATTCTGAGCATTAGTAGTCAGAAAGGCTACAAAGAATGATATGATGAGGAAAAATGTTCTTCTTGTCATTTGATTTCTATATGCTATTATTTATAATAATGTTAACTTAACAACTCTCGTGCTTGCTGACGAGCTGCATCTGATATGTTTGAACCAGAGAGCATCTGTGCGATTTCGTCCACACGCTCCTCCTGGCTGAGGTGAGTCATCTTTGTGCGTGTTCCTTCTGCTGTCTCAGACTTCATCACTCGATAGTGCTCACTTCCCATTGCTGCGATTTGTGGAAGGTGGGTGATAGATATAACCTGTCTGCCTTGATTTCCCATTTCGCGCATTATCACAGCCATTGCTTCTGCTATCTTGCCGCTTACGCCAGTGTCTATCTCATCGAAAATAATGGTAGGCAAAGACACCGCAGAACTAATCATGGCCTTCAACGAAAGCATCACGCGGGCAATCTCACCACCGGAAGCAACCTGACTGACGGGCTGAGGAACTGTGCTGCTATTGGCAGAGAACAGGAACGTAACCTGATCGGCACCACTCGCATTTAGTTCTGCCTGCTTGAGTTCTGCTATGAATTTCACCTTTGGAATGCCCAACGGAACGAGGCGTTGCAGCATCTCTTGCTCAACGGCTTTAACTGCTTTTTGTCTTGTCTTTGTCAATGCGGCAGCCAGTTTCGTCGTCTTTGTCTTGAGTTTCTCAACCTCTTTCTCCTGCTCTGCTATTGCCTCGTCGCTATTGTCTATTAGGTCAAGTTTCTGCTTAAGAGAATCCCTGAGGTCGATAAGTTCGCTGATGTCGCTGCAATGATGCTTGCGTTCCAGGGAGTAAATAGCATCAAGTCGGTCGTTGATGCGCTGCTGTTCCATAGGATTGAACTCTACATCATCGAGCATTGAAGAGATTTCGCCAGAGATGTCCTTCAGTTCTATGAGTGTTGAGTCAAGGCGCTCTGCTATATCCTGAGCAGAAGAATATACGTTCGTTATGTTCGCGATGGCATTACTTGTCTTTCTGAGTTGTTGGAGTATGCCAATCTCGTCGCCGTTAAGACTGTTGTCGGCTATGTATAACGCTTCCTTTATCTCTTCTGTATGGTTCATGCTCTCAGCCGTCTGCTCCAGGTCGGTTTGTTCTTCGGGATCGTTAAGAGACGCTTCTTCCAACTCGTTCAGTTGGAAACGCATGTAGTCTTCCTGATCGCGGTTGTTAGACATCTGCTGTCGCAGTTCCTCCAACTTTTTTTGAGCCGAGCGATATGTATTGAACGAATCAACGTATGCCTGCTTCTCCTTCTGGTTCTGTGCAATGATGTCAACGACGGATAACTGGAAGTCAGCATCGCGCAGCAGTAGGTTCTGGTGCTGGGAATGGATGTCAACGAGATGCTCGCCCAACTGACGCATGGTTGCGAGAGACACAGGCGTATCATTGATGAATGCACGAGACTTGCCAGCGGCGGTCAACTCACGGCGCAGTATGCAGTCAGATGCATCATAGTCAAGGTCGTTCTCCTCAAAGAAAGCCTCCATCCCATATCCTGTTATGTCGAAATGTGCTTCTACGCTGCATCGCTGTGCTCCTGCTTTCACTGCCTTTGAGTCAGCTCGATTGCCCAGCAGCATCGACAGCGCGCCGAGGATAATAGACTTTCCGGCTCCGGTCTCACCCGTAATAACAGAAAAGCCTCGCTGGAGGTTTATGTCCAACGAGTCTATCAGTGTGAAGTTTTGTATCTTTAGATTTGTTATCATTGCTTTATTTTGTCCCAGGTAGTGCTAAGCGATGGGTTTATCGAATATACGATGTCATACACATTGTCCTTCTCTTTCTGCGTACCCTTACCTTTATATATACTTGCCAGTTCGTCCTTCTTGTAGTCGGTCCATATCTGTGGCAGCATTGACAAAGGCTTGTCTTGATGGGCTTTGCGCAACAGTTCGAGTGCTGTTGTTATCTCCGTACGTCCACGGTCGGCATTGTTTGCCATCTCGTCCAGACCCTTGCGGTAATAGTCATACTGCAACTGTCTGAAAGGTTCCATAGCTCCGTCCAGATAATCGTTGATTATCGCAAAACGGTTGCGGTCGTTGTCAAACGACTTCCATCCAGGAAACTCCAGATTCTGTGCGTTGTTCACCAGATACATGCACTGCTGCAGCACCTCCTCACCACCCTTTGGCGAGAACGTGTCGAGATCAAGACCAATCAGCAGATAGGCGTAATAAGCCATGAGGGCAGTGAGTTGGCGGTCAACATTCTCGCCGCTGAACTCCAACTGGTCAAACTGCTGATAATGGAAGGTGAAACTGGCGTCAGAGTTGTTGTAATATGCTGACGTGTAGGTAGAATTATAGACAGGGCGGTTTGCCTGAATGATGGCATTGCCGGTGAACGTACCTGAGTCTTTATCGTACTTCGTTATCGTTATGTTGAACGTGCATTGTATGCGTTCGTTTTTCTGAAACTGCAATGTTGTCCACTGGCGGTTGTTCATGAACTCCTCCATGGCCTGCTGCAGTTCCTCGAATACAGAAGCATCAGTGCCCTGAATCTGAGCATGGTTGATGCGCACCTTGACCTGCAGTTCCTGAGCGCGAATACTTGTAGCAACAAACGACAGTTGTAGAATCATAATGACTATGATTCCTAACATTCTGCTATATGATTGCTTAAGATATCCCATTTACGTCTGAACTGCTACGTTTGGCAAGAACACATTACTTGCTGTTGTTCTGAAATTCTCTCAGTCTTATTCTGGTCAGAACCTGCTTCGTGTTGAGAGTAAAGTCATTGCCGAGAATCCAAGAGTAGTAGCCAGGATCTCTGCGCAGAACGTCAACGACAGGAATGTCCTTGTACTTTCCGAAGTTGAACACCTCTTGCTTACGCACTGATCCATCAGCATTCAGCAGAGGCTTGCCGTCAGCACCTTTCACCGGTGCCCATGCTATTCTTCCTGCGAAGTCAACCGTCTGGTTGTCAGCATTACAGAACTCATGTATCTTGTCCATGTCGTTCTCAAGCTGACGCTCTTCCTCTTCCTGCTTACCAGGTGCATACATGTCAAGCTGTGCCTGAAGCACTGCCCATGTAGCAGCAGTGTCCTCGTCAGAACGGTGAGCCTGATAGTCATCCTCCATCTTTCGACCTGTATAGAACTTATAGGCAGCGGCAAGATTGCGACGCTCCATCTTGCGGAAGATGATGGAAGCATCAATCATGCGACACTTGCTGAAGTCAAAGTCGATACCGGCACGCAGAAATTCTTCTGCGAGCAAAGGAATGTCAAACCTGTTTGAGTTGTAGCCAGCCATGTCGCATCCGCTGAACTCTTTTGCCAGTATGGCAGCCAGTTCCTTGAATGTCTTTGCATCCTTCACCATGTCCTCAGTGATGTGTGTAAGTTCCTGAACGAGGGCAGGGATAGGAATCAGAGGATTGACAAAATAGTTGACAGACTTCTCTGTTCCGTCTGTCTCTATCTTGATATATGAAATCTGTATGATGCGGTCCTTGGCAAGGTCAAGACCTGTCGTTTCCAGGTCAAAGACGATGAGTGGACGAGTAAGGTTAAGTTTCATCCTGTATTCTACGTTTTAACTTGCTTTCAGGGGAGTTGTAGAGAAGTTTTAAAGATATAATGTAGAACCGTTAGTCATTCAGCAACATAGGCATCATTAGCATGAGGATGTCCTGACCCTCTGGCTGCTGAGCAGGAATGACGAGACCGGCGCGGTTAGGATCAGCAAGCTGAAGGATAATCTCCTCAGAGTCGAGGTTGTTGAGTACTTCAGTCAGCGTTGTACCCTTGAAACCGATGCTCATAGGCATGCCTTCGTATTCGCAGATAGACTCTTCGCGAGCACTTGTAGAGAAGTCGATGTCCTCTGAGCTGATCTCTATGCGTCCACTCTCAATGCGCAGACGAACCAACTGGCTTGCCTCGCTTGCGAATGGCAGCACACGCTTCAACGCACCGAGCATAACCTTGCGGTCGATGGTCAGCTGGTTGGTGTTGTTCTGAGGAATCACACTGTTATAGTTAGGGTAGCGTCCTTCGATGAGGCGGCAGATGAGCGAACCGTCTGCAAACGATATCTTGGCATTGCGCTCGTCAAACGAGATGACAACCTCAGAGTCGTCCTTGCTGAGTACGTTCTTCAGAAGGTTAGCAGGCTTCTTAGGCAGAATGAAAGAAGCAGGCTGCTCGCTTGTGATGTTGAAATTCATGTTTCTCACCAACTTGTGTCCGTCGCTGGCAACGATAGACAGAGCCTCTGGCTTCAGGTCGAAGTAGATGCCATTCATTACAGGGCGCAACTCATCCTGTGCAGTAGCAAACAGAGAGCGGGAGATGTTCTCAGCGAGCATCTTCGATTCGAGAGTGATGCTGTTTGATCCCTCCTCCATGTTCAGTGGGCGTGGGTATTCGTCGGCAGCGAGTGCAACGATGCTGTAAATACCATTCTGGTAAACAATCTTTGTTACCATTGTGTCCATGTTTACGTCGATAGTGACAGGCTGCTCGGCGAGTTCCTTCATCGCCTCCAGCATTGTACGGTTTGTAACGCAGAACTGTCCGTTGCTATCGCTTTCGTCAAGAAGAATCTGACATGACATGGTGTTCTCGCTGTCAGATGCCACGATGGTCAGCTGACCGTCCTCAACCTGGAACAGGAAGCAGTCGAGGATAGGCATAGAGTTCTTACTGTTTATAACCTTCGAAAGGGTATTCAGACGACTGCTTAGCAGTGTGCTTGAAACTGTGAATCTCATAATTATCTGTATTTTGTTTTTGTTTTCTTTCTGATTTGGTCGTTTAGTTGTTTCGTTGTTTAGTTGTTTGGTTGATAACCTAAGACCTATAACCTATAACCTAAAACCCAAAACCTGACACACGAACAACCATTTTTCGCTTTCAAGGTACAAATTTACGCAATATATTTATAAAAAACAAAAAAACTTACAAAAACTTTCTTCTTTTTAGAATAATTTCAGTAATTTCGCAGTCGATTTCAAAAAATTAAAAATTACAGCATTAATAATAAGGTATATAAAAACATGGAAATAACAGGTAAAATCATAGCTGCGCTTGAACCACGTGGTGGTGTTAGCCAGCGTACTGGCAATGCATGGAAGATGCAGGAGTTCGTAATTGAGACAATGGAGCAGTACCCAAAGCGTTGCGTATTCAACGTGTTTGGCGAGGACAACCTCAACCGCTTTGCCATTGAGATTGGCCAGATGTACACCGTTTCTTTCGACATCAACGCTCGTGAGTGGCAGGGCCGTTGGTTCAATGATATCCGTGCATGGAACGTAGCTCCTGCTTCGTCTGCAGCACCAGCAGCAGCTCCTGCTGCCGACATGCCTCCATTTGCAGAGCAGCCAGCAGCTCCTGCTCAAGCAGCACCTGCGGCAGCACCAGCAGCCTCAGGAACAGACGTCTTTGCTGCTGCAGCAGAGGGTGATAGCGTGGATAATCTTCCGTTCTAAACTTGCGAATACTCGATTACTCGATCGATCGAATAATCGAGTAATCGATATTTCGAAAACAACATCAACCCACTTATGCGTTTAGTCTGGAAACTATTGCGCCAGCATATAAGCGTACCACAGTTTGCGGGATTCTTCTTCGCCAATCTGTTCGGTATGCTTATTGTGTTATTTGGCTACCAGTTCTATAAAGATGTCCTGCCAGTGTTCACTCAGCAGGACACGTTCATGAAGAGCGACTATCTCATTGTCACAAAGCGAATGGGCATGGCGACGACACTGTCAGGAAAGTCCAACACGTTTACCGATGCTGAGCGTGTAGAACTCTCTAAGCAGTCGTTTGCAACGAGGGTAGGGCGCTTCACTTCAGTAGAGTATAAGGTGGATGCTCAGATGGGCATTCAGGGACAGACGCTCCTGAATTCGGAGATATTCCTTGAGTCTGTGCCTGATGAGTTCATCGACATCCCGCTCACTGACTGGCATTATACCGAGGGAGAGAATACCGTGCCGGTGATACTGCCACGCAGTTACATCAACATGTACAACTTCGGCTTTGCACAGTCTCACCAGTTGCCAAAGATCAGCGATGGCCTTGTCTCAATGATAGATTTCAACATCTTCATACACAACGGCAGCGGCAATTCCTCGTTCAAGGGAAGAGTTATCGGACTCTCTAACCGTCTGAATACCATCCTTGTACCACAGACGTTCATGGATTGGAGCAATCGTACCTTCGCCCCTGGCAAGCAGAGCGATGCCAACCGCCTGTTGCTTGAGGTGGGCAATCCTGCCGACGAGAAAGTAACTCAGTATCTTGACAAGCATGGCTACGAAGTGGAGTCCGACAAACTCGATGCAGAGAAGACAACTTACTTCCTCCGTATGGTCGTAACACTCGTTATGTCCATCGGACTTGTCATCTCCGTTCTCTCGTTCTACATTCTCATGCTCTCCATCTATCTTCTTGTACAGAAGAACAGCACGAAACTCGAAAACCTGCTTCTCATTGGTTATTCTCCTACAAGCGTGGCCATGCCATATCAGGTGCTGACGGCAGTGCTCAACATCGTTGTCCTCTGCATTGCCCTTGTCTGCCTGTGGTTTATCAGAGGTTACTACATGACGTTCATCTACCAGCTGTTCCCTGACATCTCCGACTCATCGTTGCTCCCGGCACTGATGCTCGGCGTCATCATCCTGGTCGTTGTAACGCTCCTTAACTATATTGTCATTCGTCGCAAGATAATACTGATATGGAAACGAAAGGAATAATCACCAGTGCACAGAATCCGAAGATAAAGCAGCTGTTGCAGTTGCAGCAGAAATCTTCTGAACGCCGCAAGCATGGCATGTTTGTCGTGGAGGGTAAGCGTGAGGTGATGCATTGCCTCTCAGTGGGTTATGAGGTCGATACCGTGTTCTGCTGTCCGCAGATTGCTGGCGAAGAAACTATCGCCCAACTTCAGCAAGAGTCGCCTTTGAGCAGATACTTTGAGGTGAGTGCTGATGTCTATGAGAAGGTTGCCTATCGTGGAGGAACGGAGGGTGTCGTGGCAGAAGTGCGAACTCGCCAGCTGACTCTTTCCGATCTGGACCTGCCAGAGTCGCCGCTTGTCGTTGTCCTTGAGAGTGTGGAGAAACCGGGAAACCTTGGTGCCATTCTTCGCTCTGCTGATGCTGCCGGTGTCGATGCTGTCATAGTGTGTGACCCATTGACCGACCTGTTCAACCCGAACCTGATCCGTTCGTCGTTAGGTGCATTCTTCACAGTTCCTACCGTTGCATGCTCATCAGAAGATTGCATCAACTTCCTGAAGTCCAACGGCATACAGATACTAACAGCGCAGCTGCAAGACTCGAGCCTTTACTACGACACTGACATGCGTCGCCCTACTGCCATCGTCATGGGTACCGAATCGACCGGTCTCACTCAGCAATGGCGCACTGCCGCTGATGCTCACATCCGTATCCCAATGTTAGGTCGTCTCGATTCCCTAAACGTCTCTGTCTCTGCAGCTATCCTTATGTTCGAGGCTGTGCGGCAGAGGGAGGGAAGTGTTTAGTAACACAGACCCGTTGCGGTTTTTTTGGAGGCGATTTATATGAGTTTGAAGGGGTAAGAGATGACCTCTTGGAGGGTAAGATGTAACCCCTTGTAAATCAGGAAGTATTGAGTGGCGTTGTAAAAGGTATTGAATCACAAGGTGAATCAATAGAAAACGGAAGGTGAATCAATACTAATCGGGAGGTGATTCAATATGTGTGTTGAAAATCAATAGACATGTAGGTGACAGAATTTCTTTTTCTATGATAATTTTTCGTGCCATTCGCGTAATTCGTTGGTTATATTCTTGTCAGTGAAAGACACGAAAGACACGGATTTTTTCTTTAATATAGTTTTCGTGCCATTCGCGTAATTCGTTGATTATATTGTCAGCGAAAGACACGAAAGACACGGATTTTTTTCTTTAATATAGTTTTCGTGCCATCCGCGTAATTCGTTGATTACATATTTGTAAACACTTGTTTGCATAATTACCAATAACAAAAACAGCAGTTACATTTCTCGTTGTGTGAGATCTGTAACTGCTGTTACTATTTATCTGTCCTTAAAAGGACCTGCGAATACTTATTCCTCTTCGCCCATCCAATACCAAATGCCGCCCTTTGCGTCCATTGACTCTGAATCCTCATTCGGATTAACGGTAACATCACCGATTGATCCAGTCTGCAGGAGAATCGTTGAGTTCAGGTTAACCTCTTTTATAGATGGCTTCTTATATGTCTTTTTCATATCTTTCATTTTGATTTTGATAGTTAGGTTGTGATTACTTAATCTCTGCGCCAACAGCGTTGTATGCCTTGCCGCCCTTAATGATAATGAGCTTACCGTTCTTCACAGTCTTAACAACAGCCTCGTTTGCAGACTCAATAGTATTTATTGAAGTGACTGTGCCGTTATTGTCGTCAAATACAATAGTGAATGACTTAGCCTCAGTATTAGGCTTGGTGTAAGGGAAGTATGCCTTGTTAGCAGCGAATGCATCACCTGTAAAGTTCTTAAATGTGTTGCCAGAGAGAACAAGTGCATCACCATCCTTTGCTGCGAGTGAACCGTCAGCATTTGTTGTCGCCTTAAGGTCATTGCCAGCGATAGCAGAAACGCTCGCTTTATAAGAAGCGGAAACAGAAGCACCAGCCTCACCTGTGATGATGACACCATTACCTGCAGGAACCTCACCAGATTCAATCTCTGTTGCAATTATCTTGTTATTTGTAAGGTCAAGTTTTGCACCATAGACTTTAGCACCAGAAATCTTCACTGGATATGCGCAAGAGAATGTTGCGAAGCCTTTGTTATTCAGAGTAACTGCCTCTGTAAAGTAAAAACCGTAGAGGCCAAGTTTAGTAGATACCGCATAAAGGTAGTAGTCTTTGCCTGTTATAACGTCAAAGTCGATAGTTTTGTAAACCTTTGTGGTAGGTTTAATGTGATAAACTTCGTTGCCCTCACTATCAATCACGTAGAGATCGCGACTGCTGTTACAAATAACACCAACCTTCAAAGAACCATTCTTTGTTGCAGAGAACTTATAAAAAGTACCAGTTGCAGGTATCTTGCCCGAACCAGCAGGTGATGGGTTAACACCGTTACCTTCTGTAAAGGCCGTAAATGCAGGGAGGTAGCCATTATCTTTGCCTGACTTCCATTCATTTGCCGTATCCTTTGCGCCAAATACGAGAGTTACGCCATCTTTTACGATAGTTGTTTCACCGCCAACGATTGGATCACCATTTGCAATCGCGTATGTAGGGGTGTCTACAGTCTCTTTGTACTTGAAAGTTATAGTGTAAGTCTTGGTCTTTGAATTATCCTCAGCGGTTACTTTTACCTTTGTCTGCCCCCAAATAGAACCTGCATTAGTAAGAGCGGCAGTTGACTTATCGTCAGTAACAGTGTAAGTTACGGTAGGAAGGTCGATAACATCATCGTCAACAATGTAGTCGTAAACATTTGTTTCTGGATCAAAACCTTCGATAGCAACACCATTAACCATAAGTTCACTCAGTGTGCACACTGTAGATTTAGGCTGTGCGCGAACTGTTATTGTATATTCGTATTTTGTAGTAGAGAGTGTATAGCCAGTAGTATTGAGATTTTCTACGGTTGCAACAGCAGTTGCTGTACCTTCAACATTTGTATTGATAGCTGTTATGCCATTAGCAGCGTCAACGGTAAGGATACCCTCTGTGCTGCCAGTCTTGAGCGAATAAGCCACACTATAATCTGTCCCCTTTACAGGCGAGCCAGATGTTGCAGTTACACCAAATGTTGGAAGTGCAGGAGCTTCTGCGTCAAGTAGAACCTCATCAGAAGTCTTTGACCATGCACCGTTAAGTTGTGGAAGAGCACCATCTTCTGCTGCTTTGAATGCAAACTGATAGAAGTATGTATTGCCACCGTCATTGTCTGAATATGCATAAATTACATATTCCTTCGATGAATCTAGCGCAACAGTAAGAATAGCTGTTTTATTTGCGTCCTTACTTTCCGTCTTGGCATCAGTAACACCCGTAGTAGCCACTGTGCCACTTGTAATTACACGTGCATCAAGAGTCACCTTGTGGCCCGAATATCTAGCATAAACAATAGAGGCACTTGAAGCATTCTTGATTCGGTATGCTACAGTTCTGTTTGAACGAAGTGTAACAACGCTAGTACCTGAGTTTGCAGCAACATTAGTAAAGGGAACGCCAATTTCTACAGCAGCAGTAGGTGTCCATGTAGTTGTGCTTGCGCCATTATTCTTATACCAATTAGGTTTAGTTGAGCTATGAATGGCTTGAGCATTATATACAGCCCAACCATTTGCATCAAGAGTTGTGAGAGCCTGAACGTCCAAAACTCCAGTAGGCAACTCTGGAAGTGTTGGTGTATCAACCGTTGCAGCCCACGAGCCAACAGTGCTCACGAGCAATAAGCTGACTATAGCCAGCATCTGTGTAAATAATTTTTTCATTTTTGTTAGTTAATTATTTAATGTTAGATTTTTTTGTTTAGTATAGAGTTTGCCCTTGCAGGGGACTGCAGGGCATGATGTTGCCTATTAATGATAGCTGTTGCTTGACGATTTATAATCGTTATTACGGTTTCATTCTGATAAATCAACGCACAAAGGTACTAAATTTCTTTTATTTGGCAAAATTTAGAGACGCTTTTTCTTTTGATGTTATACATTATTGTTAAAAAAGAAGGAAATGATGGGGGAAATCCTTGGTGTATTGAGGAATTGTTTGTATCTTTGCAGTAAACTTTTTACTAATAAACAACGATGAAAGAAAAAATCATAACACTGCTTTTGATGCTTGTCTCTGTCAGCATGATGGGACAGGGCATCATCAAAGCTCCTAAGTCCGTCTCTTCTACCCAGAAGGCTAAGAGCAATCCTAAACCTGCTGCTGGAAATAACTCGAAGAAAAAGGTGGCGGCGAAGAAGTCCAACACAACACGACGTAACGTCAGAAGGCAATACAACTATGACTACGTTTATGCAGACTCTGTCGCAGAGGACTATGAGTATATTGACACTGCGGCGGTTGATACTGCTGCAGCAATGTCAGTCGATAGCGGAGTGTTCTACAACAGCGGTGGCAGATTTGAGAAGAATGGCAATGATTGGACGGAATATCGTAACGAGAAGAAGGACGGCTACTGGAATGTCTATACTCAGGATAGCGAAGATGACACCTATTATTATATAAGTAACTCTCAGTGTCGAGTAGCTGTACCGAAGGATCCATTGACTAATAATGTCTATCTTGCAAAGGATGATGATTGGGTTATTGCATATTTCAGAGCAATAAAGGGAGAATTCAACTACGTCGGTGGCAAGTTTGTTGCTGATTTTGACGAGTGGTATGACGTGAAAGGTTCGTCACAAACCAGTTCTGGCACCTATGTTGTGAGTAACATAGACGACAATTATTACTACCTGAAGAGTGCGACTCGTGAGGTGGCAGTGCCGTTGGATCCAACGGTGAATGATTTCTATGTAAAGAAGAACAATGACTGGGTTGTGCTTTATAAGCATAGATGAGGATAAGGTTTAACGGTTAATGTTTAACGATTAACGGACCTTAAAAATCACTGTGACCTCTGTGTACTCCGAGTCTTTGTGTTAAAAGAATAGTGGACCAGAGTAGAAATCTTCATTGTTAATTATTCATTTCTGCAAGCAGATTGTTGTACAATTATAGCGGAAAGTGATATTAATTTGCAGTTTCTTGTTCGATATCAATATTTTTTTGTAACTTTGCATTCAATAACTTGAACACAAGCAACAATTGAATATCTAACTCTATACAAATAATATTGAACTAACAAGAAAATGGAAGTACGCAATTATTCAGGCACAATTATGTCCTTATTGGACGCCGTTGTGAATGGAAGAAGAGAACCCCAGCTTCTGAAACGTATGTTTGCATGCCTATTATTAGGTGTGCTGTGTGTAACTATGTCTATGGCGCAGAGTGCTACAATCGGGCAGAACATCTCTTTGAGCTATACAGAGGGAAGTTTCAACATTGCCAACACAAACTTTAATAGTTCTGCAAAGAGTATTAAGGTTTTCTTTGATTTTGGTGAAGGAAATATTGATTGGATTGCTATTGCGTATGACAGGTGGAATGCGCAAAATCAAGATAAAAGATTTCTAGGTCAAGACAACTTATCTCAAAGATACCATACGATTATTGTCACAAATAGCGATATTATATCAGAAATGTCATCAACATCCGGCATTTCTGTATCTTATGGTAACACCACTCGCACAATCAAAGTCATTGTCACAAACTACGACACTGCAGATGGCGCAGCCAATGACAAGAGCGAAGCAAGCGGTATAGACCCTAATGCTAGTACAGGCAATGGCACTGGCGGAACTGGCGGCACAGTAACTCCCCCATCCACAGCAACTCTTGCCGACAAGATTAAAAATCACGAACAGCTCACGAACATACCTACTATCTATTTGACCGTTCCAGACGCTTTGAATGCTGACGGAACAGCCAAAGACATCAATAGTGTTCTTTTCAAAACAGGCAATGTGGCAGAGTATCATGCTGCTACCATTCAGGTTGTTGACAATAGCGGACAGCTTGAAAACTTCACTGACAACAAACTTGAGATAAAAGTTCGTGGTAACTCTACTGCTGGCGATGACAAGAAACCTTATCGTTTGAAGTTTGCCAAGGATACGAAAGATGCTGCTGGCAAGGTGATTGAAACTCACAAACACGATTTGCTTGGAACAGGTTTCACAACAGGCCCTAAGCGCAACTGGACACTTCTCACTAACCACAAGGACGCATCACTGCTCCACAATGCCTTAACCTATCATGTAGGTAAGGCTGTAGATATGGACTTCTGTCCTGGATATAGGTTTGTTGACCTCGTTATCAATGGTGAATATCGCGGTAACTATCAGATCTCTGACCATGTTGAGGTAGGAAAGAATCGTGTGGATGTTGATGAAGACACTGGATGGTTTGTAGAAGCTGCACGTAGTGGTATGGAAGAAGACCCTAAAGTATATGCTGCAGGTCTCTACATGACAGTGAAGAGCCCCGACTATGACCTTGTGAAACAAGCAGCTGAGGTAGAAAAAATACAGGCAGATATCAAGAAATATTTTGACGATCTAAATTACTATTGGGGAGTATATCATAACAATCCATGTAGCTTTGAAGATTTCATTAATCCTAAAACAGGTTGGCGTGCTTACATTGACGAGGAGTCTCTTGTAAAGTTTTATGTGGGCATTAACCTGACTGACGACTACGACGGTTTTATGACCGTGAAGATGTATCGCGAAATTGACGGCAAACTCAAGTTCGGTCCGCTTTGGGACAAGGATCTTGCGTATGGCAACTGGGAAAACCACGGTAAACTTTGCGAGGAATACCAGAATGGCTACACTTTCTCAGATCACATGCTGCGTATGATGACTGACCCTTACTTCGTAAAGAAGGTGTATGAAAAACTCCATGCAGTAGTTGATGCTGGCTTCATATCAAATATGCAAGCAAAGATTTATGCAATGGGAACAGAGATAGCTGCTTCACAGGCACTTAATTATAACAAGTGGTATACTGGTAGTGACTACTCTGCAGAACAAAAGAAATTTGCAAACTACATAGAAGAACATACGAACTATGTAGTAGGAAGAATTGATGAGATATACGATAACATTGATTGGACTACAGTTCCAACATTTCCTGATACACCCGACGATCCTGACGATGACGACACTCCTACTGGCGACCTCGGCGCTCTCGGTGACCTTGGCAATGGCAAGTATTCTTATACTGGCTCTGCATCTACATTCAAGGCAGGTACAGAGATTACGATCACTACTTCCGAGAACACATCTCTCAGCAACCATATCACAGAGGGAACTGCTTGGAACACAACAAAGACCATCACTCTCACAGCTGCTGATGTCACAACTCTCGCTGCAAACAGCTATACATTCTATATGAACGCTACTGGCGGCGAAGTGAAGGCTGTGACTGTTAAAGAGCCAGTAACAACTGCAACAGGAGCCGAGTTCAACAAGGAATACACATCATCGTACACTTCTGGTGACTTTGTCGTTCCAGCCTCAAACTTTAATGCTAATGCCACAAAAATTAAGGTAATACTCAAGAACAATTTGAGTAACTATAGTAACGGTTGGAATGGTAACTACGGATTTAATGGTCATCCTTGGAAAGCGGCTTATTCTTGGACAACAACAAACACTCAAGAAATAACCGTAACCGATACAGAAGATATACAATCTGTTGCGCAATATGGCATGGGTATAACAGGACCTAAAGATATGACTATCACAGTCATCAACTACGGTTCTTCATCTGGCTCCGGAAGCTCTACCACCCCAACCTACGCCCTCACCCTCTCCGCTTCTGAAGGCGGTACAGTAACTGGTGCTGGCACATACGCTGAAGGTACAACGGTATTGATCAAGGCTATCCCTAACGATGGCTATAAGTTCGTGAAGTGGTCAGACGATAACACTTACGCATCTCGTTCTGTTACTCTCAATGAGGCAATAGAATTGACTGCAACATTCGCAGCTGAAGGTTCTGCTGATGATGATCCATTTAACGAGCGAGGCGAGCGCAAGCAGCTCACCAACCTCCCTACAATCTACCTCGATGCCACAGTCGGCAACGAATGGTCACGTGCAACTCTTGAGGTGTTTGATGCAGATAACAAGCTCGGTCAGGGTGCTGCATGGACAAAGACCACCGCTGATGTTAGTGTACAGTTCCAAGGCTCCGGCGACAAGAACAAGGATTCATATCGTTTGAAGTTTGAGGCTAAGACTCAGCTCCTCAGCTCAGGCAAGTTCAAGCAGTGGGTGCTTCTCGCAAATGACGACGACCCAACAATGATGCGCAATGCCCTTGCAAAGGAAATGGGCGATGCCCTCGGACTTCCATTCACTCCTGGCTATCAGTTCGTTGACCTCTATGTTAACAACAATTACATGGGTACTTATCAGGTTACTGACCGCATAAAGGTAGAGTCTGGTCGTGCACTCGTTACTGGTGGTAACAAGGACCTCGACTGGCATGTACGCTTGAATGATGCTGGCGAATATAATGAGGACAAGCCTACATATTACATAGCAGGCACTACTACTGCTCCTTACATCATTCCAAAGAATCCTGATCCAAAGGACGATGAAACAACATGGAACAGCACTCTCAAGTCTGCCATGACTACATACTTTGATAATGTATTCGCTAAAGATGCATCAGGCAAATATACAGCCTTTGCAGAGAATGTTGACCATCAGCAGCTCATTGAGTGGTACATTGCTCAGGAAATGCTCTGCGTCTATAAAGGCTTTTCTTCTATCGAGGCATACCGTAGCGTAAATGCTACAGACAAGAACCTTCATATCGGTATTCTCTGGGACAGCGAAAAGGCATTCGGCAATACTGGCGAGGCTCCTGCTATCAGCATGGCAGACCTTAACACAGCTGGTTCTTACAATGGTCTCATGACCAATTACGCTGCTTACGACGTGATGAAGAACATCTTCACACAGCTCTGGCAGGAGCGTTGGTTTGCCAATGGAGTAAACAACCTTTGGAAAGAAAAGCATGAGGCTATGCTCTCTGCCATGACAACAAAGGCTGCCGCACTGAAGACGGAACTCGAAGGCTCATGGGCACAAAATGCAACCAAGTGGAACATAACTGGCGAGCAAGCAACTTCAATCGAGGCTATGACAACATGGCTCACAGCGCGTGATGCTTACCTCACAAAGAAGTTTGCAACCCTCGCAGCTGCTGTTCCTTGCGAGAATCACACTTACGAGAATCACAACTACATTGAGCAGACAAACGGCACATACCTCGTAGGTTGCGACGTCTGCGGTGCTATCAAGGCCGACAGCGAGACATACTATAAGTTCACAGTCTATCCAGAGAGTGCTACTACAACAGAGGTTATCGCAACCTCTTGGCATCCTTCTGCCGAGCATCCTAACTCTATCGCCGTGGTTGAGGCAGAAAAGGAAATTGTAGAAAAGATTGATGGCTACAACATCGTTTGTGGAAAGAAGGATGCTAATAAGAACCTTACTTGCAAGGACTTCCGCTTAACCGATGGCCATCCATACTGCTCTGATAATAAGTTCGTTGCCACTACGGCTACATACACTCGCAACATCACCAACGCATGGGGCACTCTCGTGTTACCTTATAAGATGCAGGCGGCTGAGACAGACTATGCAAAGTTCTATCATCTCGGTGAGGTGAAGACAACCAATGGCAGTGCTTCTACACTTGTCTTTACAAGCATCAATCCAGAGGTAAGTGGTGACTGTAGCGCATACATTCCTGTTGTGTTCAAAGCAACGGATAAGGCTATCGAGGAAGGTAAGATTGTTGTCAATGGTACGGATGTCACTGTGAAGAAAACAACAAGTATTGATCCTGAGACAGAACTGATTAAGAAAACTGTTGACGGTTGGTCGCTTATAGGCACAATTACCCAAGAACGCGTAAAGGTAAAGGGCGAGGAATATGCTGGTGGAACAATATACTACATTGGTGATAATAAGTTCTCTTATGTGCCTCTGTCTTCAAGTTACACAAGCAATCCTTTCCGTGCATATTATGTGCTCTCTTCTTCATCGACGATGGCTGCTAAACCAAGTCTGTCGATAGGAGTATATGATGATCTTGCCACAAGCATCATCCAGCCGGATATGACGGACAGCATGATTATCTGCACAGGGCATGGCAGCATCTCTATTACCTCTCCTTCAGATGCCGTTGTTTCTGTCTATACAACTTCCGGTGTGCTCGTTGATCGACTCGCTCTGAAGACTGGCGTAGAGAAGACAACAAGCGTTCCTGCCGGACTTTATGTAGTGAATGGCATGAAGGTGGTAGTTAACCCATAATGAAATAACTTGAATCTAAGAAAAAAATGAAAAATCTAAAGATATATATAACCCCTAAATGCAAACCTGTTGTGATAGCGTCTGCTGCAACCCTGCTTTCTGGATCGTTGCTTGAGGCAGGCGAACCACAGGAGAATACAGATATAACTGGTAACTCGAAAGGTTTCGGAGGCTTCTATGACTTCGATGACGAGGAATAGAAGACTGTCATCTTCTGTCAAACATAAGCGAATGGATTGCTGGAACTTGTGTTCTGGCAATCCATTTGCTATTATTGACAACGTCAGAAGTAGCGAATGAAAATTTCATTTGTAGCAAGTGAAAATTTCATTCGTTACTAATGGGACTGCCATTTGTATGCATGGGCTTACCTGATGGTCCACACATTGAATGTTATGCGTCATTTTTTCCAAAAAAGATTTGGAGTTTACGTTTTTTTTTCATAACTTTGCAGTCGATACTATAAGGGGTGCTGCTCCGTCTGCAGATTTGTCTGGTTGTGCGGAGGTGCTGAGATGATACCCGATGAACCTGATGCAGGTAATGCTGACGCAGGGATGTTTTTTCTGGATACGCTCCTTTAGCCCCCTTCTTACCCACGGCATTGGGATTTTCTCTCTATTTCGTAACTAAAGGAACAATAACTATATGCAGGTACTTGTAAATAATGTCCTCACAAATACTGAGGCTGTTAATGTGGCAGAGTTGGCAGAACAGCTTGACTTGCCAAACCGTGGTGTGGCTCTTGCCGTTAACCAGCGCATCGTTCAGCGTGCAGAGTGGATAAACACTGTGCTAATGCCTAATGATAACATTACAATCATCAAGGCAGCATTCGGAGGATAGTGTCTCGCTTCGCTCGAAGTTAAAAAGTTAAAGAGTTAAGGAGTTAAAGAGTTTTTGTCTTGATTGCCGTAACCTCCAACCCCTAACCCCTAACCCCTAAC
>JAZUKC010000118.1:0-2027 GCA_045643065.1 Prevotella sp. | reverse complement strand
TTCGATGAAAGCAAAGTGGGACTTGATGAGAAAGAACTTCTTGAAAGGAAAATTTTCTTGGCCCAGAGAACACTTGACTCGCTTAATCTCAGGCTCTCTGTAGCGAAAGAATGATATTGTGTTATATAGGAGGTCCCTTGTTCTTTTTAACACAGAGGCACTGAGGACACTGAGTTCACAGAGATTCTTTGAGTTCCATTCGGGGTTAGAACGTGCTGCATAGTACTCTAAAAACTCCGTGTCCTCTGTGTCTCTGTGTTAAACACACAGAATGGTACTATTGAACCGTGATGTTTTCCACTATCGAGTTCAGATAATGCTCAAGGTTTGTGTAACCATCGGAGGTTGTTGCGGCACCGTCTGATGGGTCTGCCGGGTTCAATCCGTTGGACTTCTCCCATGCGTCTGGCATACCATCGCCATCAGTATCGGTCTGAACGGTGCCCTGCTTTAGCAGAGGCCATGCCGACCAATCTGCCAGAGCACCCTCCGGACGCAGGTCGTCCTGCGAATCGATGATACCAGGAAGATGGATGTCATTGCCCTGTTTGTCCTTTCCAGAGACAGAATTGCCACAGGTTGCAGTACCTGTCCGGACGTCGTTTACCACCATTTCATCTACCGCATCACGATGAAGCGATGCACCAGCGTATGCAAGCACCTTCTCGTAAGCCTCCTGAGCAGTGTGAGTAGTGGTATAAGGAATGTCGAGAGGCTTGCTGAGGCGGATGCTGTCCTGCGTGTCTTCGTCGAAGGTAAAGTCAACTTTCTCGTCGTTCTTCGTCTGTTCCAAGACACCATAGAGCCAGTTCAGGCGCGAAACATCATCATGAACCGGATTGAAATTGCCATCAACGTAGAACTTACCCCACTTATGCCACATAGGCAACCAGCCGTTTCCCTTTACCTCACCGTCAACAACCTCGCGCTTACAGTATTTCGTTGTCCTAATGCCAATCTGCGCAATGCGCTTCTGGATGCCCTTATTCTTAAGCATGGTGGCAGGTCCCGGCTTGTAATAGTTGTTCACGATGTTCACGTTCATGCCTTCTCCGCCATAGCATCCGTTGCCAGCCCAGTTGTAGAACACGTTGTTACGTAGGTCCATGAGCTCACGTTCCTGAGTGCCCTGACGCGGACCGAGGCGTGGCATGCGACTGATATGGTGGGCCATCAGGTTGTGATGGTACGACGCACCGGCACCACCCCAGTTGCCGCCGTATCCATGTGCGCCCTTCGAATGGCCTGCATTGCATAGCGATTGAGCGACAATGCACCACTGGACGGTCTGACGCTCGTTGCCATACACCGAGCAACACTCGTCGATGCTCCACGAAATGGAGCAATGGTCTATCATGATGTCCCGATGATCCATGCCACCCAGTCCGTCCCATCCGTCTGCTCCCTTCTCCGTAACGTGCTTGTTTCCAAGGCGGAAGCGCATGTATCGGATGATGACGTTATCTGCTGCGATGCTCACAGGATAGTCTGCCAAGCAGACACCGTCGCCAGGCGCACTCTGTCCGGCTATGGTCACGTCGTTGTTGTTTATCCTAAGTGGTTTCTGAAGGTGTATGGTACCGCTGACATCGAACACGATGGTGCGTGCCGTCTTCTGGTTTACAGCCCATCGAAACGTGCCTTCGTTGCCATCGTCGCTAAGCGATGTGACGTGGAAAACCTTTCCTCCTCTGCCGCCGGTGGTGTATCGGCCGAAGCCTTCGGCACCAGGAAAGGCCGGTTGTTGTGCGTTTGCTGCCATGGCAATCATAGCAGCAGCGATGGTTAGTCGTAATCTCTTGATCATCAGGTTAGTTAGTTTAAGTTTATAGATTTGTAAAGTATAGTATCTTTTTTAACACAGAGGCACGAAGAACAGTTTTAATTAGTCAATCCTTAAAAACCTCACGTATATGCACATGCGAGGCAATGTGAGTTAGCTCCCTGTCCTTGGAAGACAGATTTCAGGCATTGTGTCCACTGCCAGATAAGACACAAAAGAGCTCTCATGACTCTTTTTAGGTTAA
>JAZUKC010000117.1:0-11890 GCA_045643065.1 Prevotella sp. | reverse complement strand
ATAGATGCAGTTGCCGAGCGACTTTGACATCTTTGCCTTGCCATCGGTACCTGGCAGACGGAGACATGCTGCGTTGTCAGGGAGCAGAATCTTAGGCTCAACGAGTGTCTCACCATAGATATGGTTGAAGCGACGTACTATCTCATTGGTCTGCTCGAGCATTGGCTTCTGGTCCTCGCCCACTGGCACTGTGGTTGCCTTGAAGAGTGTGATGTCGGCAGCCTGAGAGATAGGATAGCAGAAGAAACCGGTTGGTGTGCCTCCCTCAAACTTACGCATCTCAAGCTCGGTCTTAACGGTTGGATTACGCTGCAGACGCTGTACGCTGACGAGGTTCATGTAGTAGAATGACAACTCTGTAAGCTCTGGCACTGCTGACTGTATGAAGATGTTGCACTTCTCTGGGTCGAGGCCAGCAGAGAGGTAGTCAAGAGCAACCTCAATGACGTTCTGACGAATCTTCTCAGGGTTGTCAGCATTATCGGTAAGTGCCTGAGCATCGCCAATCATGATGAATATCTTATCGAACTCGCCTGAGTTCTGCAGTTCTACACGACGGCGAAGCGAACCAACATAATGACCAATGTGCAGTTTGCCTGTTGGACGGTCGCCAGTAAGGATTATCTTTTCCATTTCTGTTTTTATGTATGTTAAATTTTATGCAAAGGTACAAATTTTAATTTACATTTGGCGTATAAAGTGCAATTATTTTGGAATAATTATATAAAAAATGAAGATGAAATGTCATTTTGCTTGACAAATCATCTTCATTTTTTTATTTATTGCTTTATTTCTGCTTGCCAGAAATTAGATGCTCTGCTCAATGTTCCAAACAAAAGCACGCAGACCGAGCAGTGGGTTTTCAACGTCAACCTTATGCAGACGGTCCAACAGAGGCTGCACGCGCTCGTCCTCACAAACGGTAATGACAGCCTCGTTCATTGCAGGCCATGCATGAGAGCCAAGATGTGGTTCGCCAGTCTTTGTGCCGCAGCCTCCCACCTGAGGCAGAAGCGTGTAACCACGGCAGAGTGATGAGCGTAGTACATCAACGACATTGTCATGATGTGCCTGATCGTATGTTATCAATACTGTTTTCATATCTGTATCAAATAGTTTTTGTTATTTGTTCAACTTTTCCATAGTATGAACTTGGCTCTTCAGGCGAGTAGTAGCAAGACGTTCAGCCTTTGTCTCCTCCCAGATCTTGTCAAGCTCACGCTGCTCGCGCATCTTCTTACGCTTGTTCTTGATGCCAACGCTACCGAAGATACAGAACATCGAAGGCACGTAGATAAGAGTCATCAACGTAGATACGAGCAGACCACCGATAATCGAGATACCCATTGGGCGCCACATCTCTGAACCTACACCGGTGCTGATAGCCATAGGTGTCATACCGAGGATGGTGGTCAGGGTGGTCATAAGGATAGGACGCAGACGGGAACGGGCTGCTGCCGAAGCGGCACGGAGCAGCGAGTAGCCACGCTCACGGAGCAGGTTGGTATAGTCGATGAGCACGATACCGTTCTTTACTACGATACCAATAAGCATGATACCACCAAGCATTGACATGATGTTGAGGTCGGTGCCTGTAGCAACCAGAGAGAGTGCGATACCGCAGAATGCGAATGGCACAGAGAACATGATGATGAACGGATAAGTCAAAGACTCGAACTGTGCTGCCATCACGATGAACACGAGCAGGATAATCATGACGCCCAGTGTACCGAGGTCGCGGTTAGAATCCTGCAGGTCCTCGTATGAACCTGCCACCTGGATGCTGCATCCCTGTGGAATGGCCATCTTCTCGTAGATAGACTGTCCTAACTCAACACCATCAGAGAGCTTGTAGCCGTCGGCCATAACGCCGCTGACGGTAACGTAACGCTGACGGTCCTTACGCTCGATTGTTGGAGGAATAGCACTCTCAACAACCTCGCCGATGTCCTTGATGCGAACGTTCTGACCACGGCCGTTAGGGATGACCATGTTCTCCATGTCCTCAATAGAGATACGTGCAGAAGGTTCGAAACGTACCTTTACGTCATACTCCTCACCATCCTCGCGGAAGTAGGTCATCTGCGAACCAGTGATGATATTGCGGACGTAGCCTGCAGCGGTGCTCAGTGCAAGTCCCTGCTGTGCAAGTTTCTCACGGTCGAAGTTGACAACGAGCTCTGGCTGATAGTCTGAACGTGAGATGAACACCTCTGAAATCATCTCATTCTCACGGAGTTTGTTTGCAAGTTCGTCTGCAAGCTCACGTGTTGCGTCAAGGTCGTAACCGTAAATCTCGAACGTAGCAGTTGACTGTCCGCCCATACCACCGCCCTGGTTACCACCGAGGTTCACACGGTACTTAGCGAGTTCAGGCATTGCCTTGAGGTCGGCACGCATCTGGTCACAGATGGTAGCAAGACCAAGGTCACGCTGGTCAGACTTGACGAACATGATGTTGAACGAAATGATGTGCGAACCATTGTCCTGCAGCGATGCGAATGTATTGTTGTCGCCTGCCTGACCAACGGTGAAGTTACAGTTTTCCATCATCTCACCGTAGCGGTCCTGCCACTTCTTAACGAGCGACTTAGCCACTTCCTCAGAAATCTCTACTCGTGTACCAATAGGCATCTGGATGGAGATACCAACACGACCAGAGTCGTATGCAGGGAAGAAGTCAGACTTGATGCCTACCAGCTTGACAACAACGATGGTGAACACAGCGAAGGCAAGACACGCACCGATGACTGTCTTACGATGGCGTACAGCCCAGTTGATTCGCTTCTCATACCAGTCGTCCAGTTTGTCAAGTGTCTGGCTGACAGGAGTGTATATCTTCTTGAATATAGGCGACTGCTTCTTCTTCAGCTTCAGCATCAGCGAACAAAGCATTGGTGTGAACGAGAGAGCCGAGAGTGTAGAGATGGTCATGATGATACACATCATCCAACCAAGTTCCTTGAAGAGCACACCGGCCATACCCGTAACCATGGTCAGAGGGAAGAACACCGCAATCATGGTCAGCGTAGAGGCGATAACCGAGATAGCAACCTCCTGTGTAGCATGGACAGCAGCTTGTTTTGGAGACGAACCACGTTCGATGTGCGTCGTGACGTTCTCCAAGACCACAATGGCGTCGTCCACCACGTTACCGATAGCGATAGAGAGACAGGCGAGGGATATCATGTTCAGAGACGATCCCGTAGCATACAGATAGACGAACGAGGCTATCAACGACATAGGGATGGTGATGACGATGATGACCGTGGCACGCCAGCGTCCGAGGAATATGAACACCACGAGTGCAACGAAGAGCATAGCGTAGGCAATGGTCTCCTCAAGCGAGCTGACGGTGTTTCGGATATTGTCAGACGTATTGACAATGACACCCAACTTAACATCCGATGGCAGCGACTTCTGCAGTTCTGGCAGTTTATTCATTACGGCATCAGAGATTGCCACAGAGTTAGCACCCGACTGCTTCTGCACGATGATCATCGCACCCTGCTTGCCATTGGTAAATGTGCGCTGCGAACGTTCCTCAAGGTTATCCTCGATGCGTGCAACGTCCTTCAGATAGACATTGGCACCGTTGTAGTTGGCTACGATGACGTTAAGCATCTGCTTAGGGTCTTTGAACTCACCCTCTACACGCACGGTGTAGGTCTGAGTACCGACATCCACCGTACCGTTCGTCACGTTCAGGTTCTCTGCTGCGATAGCCTGACTGACCTGAGCTGGTGACACATGATATGCCTCCATCTTGCGAGGATCCATATACACGTTGATTTCACGCTCTGGTGCACCGGCAATACTTACGGTACCAACACCGTCAATACGTGCCAACGGATTTGCCACACCGTCGTCCAGAATCTTGTAGAGAGCCTTCTGCGACTCATCTGCCTGAACCGACAGCATGAGGATAGGAATCATATCCGTTGAGAACTTGAACAGGATAGGCGTATTGGCGTTATCCGGCAGACGGTTGCTCACCATGTCCAGTTTGTCGCGCACATCGTTAGTAAGAGCGTCTATGTCATAACCGTACTCAAACTGCAGAGTGATGACAGAAACGTTCTCACGTGATGCTGACGTGATGTGCTTGAGGTGCTCAACAGAGTTAAGAGTGTTCTCAAGCGGACGCGTCACATTGTTCTCAATATCATTGGCCGACGCACCGTTGTAGTACGTCATGACCATGATGGTGTTTGTCTCGATATCTGGCATCAAGTCGATAGGCAACTTGATGAGCGAGAAGATACCGAACACGATGACCGCTGCGAAGCACAGACTGGTCATAATCGGTCGTTTGACCGCACCTTCGTATAATGTCATGTCTATTTACGATTTAGCAATTTACGATTTACAATTTATTTATTCATTTACAATTTGTTTACCATTTACGATTTACTGTCCACCGGAATTCTTATAGGATACAAATCGTAAATTGTAAATTGTCAAATTGTAAATTACTTAACCACCTCTACCTTCTTGCCGTTAGCAAGACGTGTCTGACCGGCTACTACAACCTTCTGGCCTTCCTGTACGCCAGAGAAGATCTCATAGCTCTTGCCGATGTGCTTGCCCAACTCTACCTTGTTGTAAGATACAGTCTGCTTGTTTGAGTCATACACATAAACGTAACGGTCGCCAGCACCAATCTGCTTTACGAGAGCCTCGTCTGGAATGAGGACGTGTCTCTGCGAACCGAAGTTGATAGTAGCACGAGCAAACATGCCTGGGCGTACCTTCTGGCCCTGATTGCTGATAGTAATCTCTGCTGGGAATGTATGAGTTACGGCGTCGATGTTTGGATAAACGATAGAAACCTTACCGAAGAACTTCTCGCCTGGGTAAGCATCAAGTTCTACATCAACATTCATGCCGCGCTTGAGGCTCTTGAAGTAAAGCTCTGATACGTTTACCTTAAGTTTAACGACACCTGTCTGCTCGATGGTGAGGATAGGCATAGCGCCGAACATATCGCCGCTATCGTAGTTGCGGGCTGTTACGACACCGCTGATAGGTGCATAGAGGGTTGTATTCTTTGACATCTGTGCCAACTGTGACTTCAGCACGTTGAGCTGTGTCTGCAAGCCCTGGAGCTGTATTCGTGCTGCGTCATACTCTACCTGGCTCACACCGCCTACCTTGAAGAGTTCTGCTACACGGTTGAAGTCAACCTGCTGGTTAGCAACCACACTCTTCTGGTTCTCTATCTGCAGTTTGAGCTGCTGCAGGCTTGACTCGTCGAGTTTTACAACGGCCTGACCTTTGCTTACAACATCGCCGACATCAACCAGCACTCGCTCAATACGCAGTGGCATGTTTGGTGAGATGTTGTTCTTAATGTCACTCTCCACAGTGGCAGTGAACACTTCCTCCTGTGGCACCATTTCGCTCTTCACGGTAGCGAGCTTAACCTGTGGCAACTGGTCTGCAGCGCTTGTCTCTGCATCCTTGTTCTTGTTTCCGCATGCTGTCATTGCCAGTACAGCAGACAAAAGGATTATGTACTTTTTCATATTTCTTGTTTTATGGGTTAGGGGTAATGGGGTAAGGTTTAACGGTTAATGGTTAACGGTTAACGGGGATAAGGAATCCTGCATCGCAGGAATTAATAATGAATAATGATGATTTTGCTATCCCCCGATTTGAATAATCCATGTCGCATGAATTATTCATTATTAATTATTAATTAGCTTTATTCTCTGCCGAGAGTGTAGTCAAGGTCTGCCTTGTTGGTCAGATAGTCGTAGATGCCCTGACGGAGAGCCAGCTCTGCCTGTACTAATGCCAACTGACTCTGATTGAGTTCGAGCACTGTACCACGACCTACCTCATAACGCTTTGTAGAGATTGTTACGGCCTTGTCTGCCTTCTTCACAGCATCCTGGTCAGTAGCGTACTTGGTGACAGAGTTGATCATATTCTTACGATATGACTCTGCTGCCATGCTTAACTGACGCTGGGTGTTCTCACGAGTGTCCATCAGCTGCTCCATCTGCAGGCGATTGCTCTTCAACTTAGTAAAGTTGGTTGCGTGGAAGATAGGAACGCTGATTGAGAGCGAGAGCGTTGAACTTGGGCTATAGTTGTACTTGAAGACATTCCTGTTGTCGTTTGAGTAAGACTGATACTGTCCCTGCCATGCCAATGCTACGGTAGGCATGAAACTTGTGTTCAGCAACTTACGCGCACGCTGCAGCAATGTCTTGTTCATGTCTATCTGACGGAGCGCAGAGTTGTTCTCAAGTTCGCCGATAGTCACCTCAGTGCTGGCAAGAGTCATGCCTGCCTCGTAAGACTCAAGCGAGTCATTGATATTTACGTTCAGGTCAGTATTGATGCCCATGAGCACCTTCAGACGGAGCAATGCGAGCTGAACAGCATTCTCAGCGCTTACTACGCTCGAGCTCATAGTCTTCATCTGTACCTCTGCCGAGAGCTTGTCATATTCACTGACACGACCAACCTCGTACATCTTATTAATATCGTTGAACGAACGTTCTGTCAGTTCGTAGCTCTTCTTGATCACCTCACGGCTGTCGCGGGCAAGAAGTGCAGCGTAATAAGCCTTTGTCACCTGATTTACAAGGTCAAGACGTGAAGAGCGAGCCTTCTCCTGAGCCAGGAGAATGTCCTCCTTTGTCAGTTTCATGTTCTGATAGACAGCAGGCGCAAAGATAGGAAGCGCAAGTGTCAGCGAACCCATTGCTGTGGTCGAACCGTCCATACCCATTTTGAATTCACCCATCTGAGTCTTAATAGCAGCCACCTGGATAGAGTGACTTAATGACATGCTGCCATCGAGCGTAGGGAGCAGGTTCATCCATGCCTCCTGATCGGCCACCTGCTTCAACTGAATTTCCTTGTCTGCCACACGGATTGTAGGGTTCTCTGCAAGGGCAATCTCCACTGCTTTCTCAAGCGTGAGGTCTATCGTTGTCTCCTGTGCAGAAGCCGTAATAGGCAGAAGCATAGCAAGGACAATGCCCATGACTATGCGTTTCTTTCTTTTGTTCATCATATACCTTATATTGTTATTTTTGTATCCTAAATAGAAAACTATTTGCAAAGTTACAGTTTTCATTTCAAATAAAATACATTTTCACTACCATATTAATAATAATTAACTGTAGAATTTGACCAACGTAAAGTGTTTTGATATAACATGCCGCCAAAAACATCTATTTTGCAAATACTCTGGCCCTATGTTATTTTCAACATAGACGCACAATATTTTCATAAAATTCCATAAAATCATGACAGCGAAAGCAACCGCCGGCAGAATTGGAACGATTTTTGTATGAACGATTTCGTATCAATTAATCCATAGAACAATAATGTCACAGACTCAGACTCAGAACAATCGCAGCACTGGTTTCCAGACGATGGAACCAAAGATGTACAACGTCATCATGCACAACGATGACGAGACGACCATGGAATTCGTGGTCCACATACTCACAACCATATTCCGCAAGTCCTTCTCTGAGGCAGAAGCGCTGATGCTGAAGGTACACCACGAAGGTGCTGCCGTAGCCGGAAAGTACATCCGTGATATCGCCGAATCGAAGGCAAACAAGGCAACGAGGGAAGCGAGAGCCAACGGCTATCCCCTACAGCTCACCATAGAAGAAGCATAACCCCTACTCCACCCTTTCAAACAAAGACAACAACCAGACAAGATGGCTATAACAAAGATACAACTTAACCTTGATCCAAACGCGTTTACCGCACTTGCTCACGATGCCATTGAGAACATGATGGCATCGCCTCTCGTACAGAATGCTGAATTCATCACCCCGGAACACCTCCTCGCAAGCATCATGCTGCAGAACGAATTTCAGAATTTCTGCTACGGTAACGGCATCAACTGGATGGAAATGCAGAACGAAATGCAATCCTTCCTTGAGTCACTCGACA
This sequence comes from Prevotella sp., assembly GCA_045643065.1. Lineage (GTDB taxonomy): Bacteria > Bacteroidota > Bacteroidia > Bacteroidales > Bacteroidaceae > Prevotella. The sequence continues at coordinate 3,958 of JAZUKC010000117.1, read as the reverse complement.
ATTTAGACAATATACCTGACGCACACCCAGAGCTGTCTTTGGCATTCATAAACCTCTTTAAGATCTTAGGAGAAGATAGCCAGAGAGGCCCAACGCTGACCTGCATACCGGACATTGTCTGCACAATGTCTGAAATAGAAGACTCGTTCGTGGCATTCTTCATAAGGAAACACTTCGGCGAACGCTACGAATGGGAGAGCGAATTTGAAAAGGCATACCTCGACGATTATATCAGTAGCGTTCCGTTTGACGACGACGAGGAGCCTGAGGAGCTGTCTGATCCTGACCAAATGTATGACAAACTGCTGCAGCATGCATCTGCTTTGTTCGAGAATATCAGCAACTTAGGAGGCGGAAGCGAAGGCAATGGTCAGCAGAGGAGAGGCAAACAGCCATGGGAAGAGTTCGCAACGTGCGTCAATGATGTATATCGTTATCACAACGCTCTCATCGGACGAGAGGACGAACTGGAGCGTACCATCCAGATTCTCTGTCGCAAAGAGAAGAACAACCCTCTCCATATCGGTGAGGCGGGTGTAGGAAAGACTGCGCTTGTCTATGGTCTGGCGGCAAAGATTGAGCAGGGACAGGTGCCAGAAGCGCTAAAAGGCTACCGCATTTACATGTGCGACATGGGTTCGCTCCTTGCCGGAACGAGCTACCACGGAGAGCTGGAGAAGCGCATAAAGGTAATGATGGACGGCATGAGAAACCATGGACGCTGCATCCTCTACATAGACGAGATACACACCATCATGGGCAGCAACAACGGCAGTGGCAACACTCCGAACATCTCAAACCTGCTGAAGCCTTATCTGGAGGATGGTTCCGTGAAGTTCATTGGCTCTACTACCTATCAGGAATACAACCGAAACATGGCGAAGGACAAGGGCATAGCGCGACGTTTCCAGCAGATAGACATCCTCGAACCGTCTGTAGATGAGACCATTGAGATAATAAAGGGCATCGTGAAGGAGTACGAATCGTTCCACGGAGTGAAGTACGACGAGGAGGCGATACACTATGCTGTGGAGAAGAGTGATGCCTTGATAGCCGATCGTTTCCTACCGGACAAGGCCATCGACCTTATAGACGAGGCTGGTGCCTACCGCCAGTTGCACCCGCTTTGCAACAAGGAGGGCAAGAAGATGTCTGCGGGACGACAGAAGGTTGACAAAGCATTGATTGGCAATATCTTATCAAAGGTCTGCAAGATCAATGCCAAGGCTCTTACCGAAGACAGCAACGCATCGCTCCGCGACCTGGAACAGCGCGTCTCTAACGAGATATATGGTCAGGACGAGGCTATCAATCAGGTGGTGCGTGCAGTGAAGATGTCGAAGGCTGGTCTTATCCCTTCCGACAAGCCTCTTGCCAGTTTGCTCTTCGTTGGCCCAACGGGCGTGGGCAAGACTGAACTGTGTCGCGTACTCGCCAAGCAGCTTGGCATCGACCTTGTGCGCTTCGACATGAGCGAATACACGGAGAAGCACACCGTCGCCAAGCTTATCGGATCGCCTGCGGGCTATGTGGGCTACGACGATGGCGGACTGCTTACCGATGCCATCCGTAAGAGTCCGAACTGCGTATTGCTGCTCGACGAGATAGAGAAGGCTCATCAGGACATCTACAACATTCTTCTTCAGGTCATGGACTACGCTCGACTGACCGACAACAAGGGCAACAAAGTCGATTTTAAGAACGTCATTCTCGTCATGACAAGCAACGCCGGCGCACAGTATGCAGCACAGGCTGCCGTAGGTTTCGGTGGTGGTCAGACGCGTGGAGAGGCAATGATGCAGACGGTGAAGAAGACGTTCAAGCCGGAGTTCCTCAACCGTCTGTCGGGCACTGTGGTGTTCCGCGACATGGACATGAAGATGGCTGAGCTCATCCTCGACAAGAAACTGTCGCAGCTTCAGGGCATGTTGAGCAAGAAGAACGTAACGCTCTCGCTTACGGACGATGCTCGTCAGCTGCTCCTGAGCAAGGGTTACACCAAGCAATATGGTGCTCGCGAGATGGACCGTGTCATTCAGAACCTGCTCACTCCACTGCTTATGGACGAGATACTCTTTGGCAGTCTCGCCAAGGGTGGCAGCGTTACGGTGGAGCGAAAGGATGAAAAGCTCAGGATAAAGGCTGCAAGTAACTAATCAGGTTCACTGTTTTTATTAACACAGAGAGCACAGAGGACACGGAGGACACGGAGTTTTTGGAGTGCTATGCAGTACGTTATCAATTATTCATTATTCATTATTAATTAGAGTGTCCAGTTTGCTGTTCCATTTTTAGTTTATATTTTCAGTATGATTTTAAGTAAAGATTTTGAGAAGCTATGCTTCGACGATCTAAATATAATCTTAAAAATATTATCAGTATGATTTTCAGTTTAGATTTTAAAATCATGACTAAAAATCTTTCTAAAAATAATATAAGGCATTGATATTGTAGTCGCTACGCTCAAAATCTTTACTAAAAATCAGACTAAAAATCTTTACTGACAACTGGACATCCTAATTATTAATTATTCATTAAAATTGCTCTCTGTGTCTCTGTATTAAAGAAAACGAACGGTTACGGCAACACATTTCAATCACAACAAAACAGAATAAACTTTCCAAATATGGTATTCGAACTTTCTGACGAACTCTCTTTCCCCAGTCCTTACCTCGGCGAAGAATACGGACTGCTTGCCGTTGGCGGCGACCTCTCTGTCGAACGCCTCGTCCTGGCATACAACTACGGAATATTCCCTTGGTACGATTTCAGGACGGAACCCATCATGTGGTGGTGTCCGATGCAGCGTTTCGTCATCTTCCCCAATGAGATTCACATCAGCCACTCTATGCGCCAGCTCCTCAATTCGGGGCGTTACACCGTGACATTCAATCAGGCTTTCGACAAGGTCATTGAGTGGTGCGGAAGAGTAGACTATCGAGACGAGATGCAGGGGGCATGGCTTGGCGACAAGATTATCAAGGCTTACACCAAGCTCCATGAAATGAACTTCGCCGTAAGCGTAGAGGTTTGGGCGGACAGCAGCACGCTCGTCGGCGACGAACGCTACTTATGGGCGTATCAGGACGCAGAACATGGCACGCTCGTTGGTGGATTATACGGTCTGGCGTTAGGGACTTCTCCTGGTGCGAAGGCTCGTTATAACTTCTTCGGAGAGAGCATGTTCTCTCTCGCTCCGAGTGCTTCAAAGTTTGCTTTGATAAAGTTGGCAGAGCGCATGGCTGACAGTGGTGGCCTCATCGACTGCCAGTTTGAGACGCCTCATCTGAAAACCATGGGCGGACGGCATATACATTACGATGAATACATGCGCTATCTGAAGGACGAGAACTTCATTCTGGAGATGTAAATCACAACCATTCATGAGGTGTTTCGTAGCGTTTCATCTTCCGTTTCGTATTGATTCATACAGTAAAGACTCAGTAATCACACCGTAATTACTGAGTCTTTACAATGTAATTACTCAGTCTTTACATTGTAATTACTAAGTCTTTACAACATAAAAGGTAGCGTTTCGCATCATGAAACGCTACCTTTTGTGGTTTAAAAAGCTAATATTCGTATATGGTAGGCTGCTTTTTTAACTATCTACTTCCACATATACAGTCGAATATTCACGCCCTGAAAGGGCAACAAGTCCATAGCCCAAGGCAGCGCCTTGGGGAATAAACGGCATAATAATTGCGCCCTGCAAGGTAGGGTGTTCAAAATCGGCATCTGACCCGAGACAGATTTTTTAGGCTGTTTTGAGTGTTTTGATGCGTTTCGCGACAAGATTCTCCATGAGATTTTCATCTCGCCAGAGTTTGATGTCTTTGATCTTTGTTCTGCATAAGCGTTCTTTGACATTATAGTTCTTTGAAACAGATTCACCGGTGTATGCTAATATTACAGGCAAGTGCAATACACGTGCGGTAACACCGTTTAGTTTGTTGGG
>JAZUKC010000116.1:0-21677 GCA_045643065.1 Prevotella sp. | reverse complement strand
GACTTGTGGCAGTTACTGCCCGACTTGTGGCTGACTGGTACCCGACTGGTACCCAGTTTCTGTTTGACTGGTACCCGACTTGTGCCCTTTTCAGTTTTGACTTGTGCCCTTTTTGATAGCAACATACTTCTGCAAACGGCTGGTTGGTTTGTCGGGAATAGTGCGTTCGAGAGTGATTCCAAGTTGTGGGTCAATGTAGCGTTCTCTTACATTTCTTGTGTTGTTAACTCCCAAGAAATCAGCTATTTCTCTTAAACTCTTCGGCTCTGTGCAGAAGTCTGCAACTCGTTCTTTGAGCGTAAGTATATTCCTCCCAAAAGGTCTATATTCTTCATCAGTTGACTTGTGCCCTTTTGTCTGTTGACTTGTGGCCGTTTTGCCTTTTTGACTTGTGGCAGTTGTTGCTTGACTTGTGCACTTTTCCTCCTTCGACTTGTGCACTTTTGCGTTTTGACTTGTGCACTTTTCTCCCTTCGACTTGTGCACTTTTGAGGTTTGACTTGTGCACTTTTGCACTTCAACAGCGAATGCCGTAAGCAGACTTACATCAAATTTGGCTTCTGGATTACCGTTCTGACTCAGCTCTTTTTGAACCTGCCCGATGCCACGATTATACTTATTGACGTAGCCTAACGATTTCATGGCTCCAGCGATGATAGGATTACGATAGTCGTTGATCATTGGGAAGTTCTCAGGACGAGCATTGCCATAAAGACCGCCTGCATTGGTTATCTCCAGATGGTCGCTGAACTCATAGAAACGAAGAGGAGTATTACTCTGTAGGTCTCTGTGCATGCAACCATTCATAAGCAGTTCTCGTATTGCCCAATATGGATAGTTCTTTACCATATCTTCGCGCAACATCGAGGCTTGAACTGGATATTGTTTGATTACAGACATTTCAAGAAGAGACTCCAACTTTGGAAGCAACTCACAGTAGTTCTCGCCAAACTCGCGTTCGTTGACGACATTCGATGTCTTGTCAGTTCCCTCAAAGCAGACATACTGCACATAAGCGCCTGGCATAAAGCGACGAGGATTGTGCCCGAACATCATTATGCCAGCAAATGTAGGGCAGTTGTTGGCAAGGTCATACATACCAAGTGCTGCCAACTGTTCCTCTACAGGACGTGTCTCAGATTCAAGAATCTCATGACTTACAGCTTTAGGCAAGAACTTATTGCGGAAAACTTCCAAATCCAAGTCTTTTAGTTTTGCTGCGAAGCAAGGAGTAGCATCGAATGTTGCCATGAATGCAGCACGACGCTCAAACAGGATGCGCTCTTCAGCCTCTGTCGCGATGTCTCTACGAGGACCGATACGAATGAATGTACGACCTCTGTAGCGCACAGGAGGAATAAGCGAAGGTGTTACCTCCACTACCAATACATCACCTTCAGGAGTCTCAACCTTCTCAGTATTCATCACAGGCAGAGGCAGGATGTTTCCGTCAGATCGTATGCCGCTTATCTTCTTCATCAAGGCATCATCAACCTTCAATCCGCTGATGCGACCGTCATCATACACGCCAATCAGCAGATAACCCTTCTGACGTTTGCCAGGCAGATCATTGGCAAAAGCACAGATGGCTTCCTGAAACTTATCCATGTTTCCGGTCGAGACGGTACGCTCTATGCGGTAACTCTCGTCAATGGTCAGTATGTCGTTAAGTTCTTTTATAGTCATTTATCCTATAAGTTCTTTGTTGAGAAAAGTTATGGGTAATACTTTAGTTTACCATTGTCTTATGCAAGTAAAGCAATTATGCCGCTGATGCCGATGTATATGTAAACGCATTTTCTCAGCAGTGACATTTGTATTCTTTTGTAAACCAGTGCACCGAGGTATGTACCGATTATTACGGCAGGTAGTGCAACCAACCAGTTAATAACAACCGCCTTACTGAGAAATCCGGCATTAAGTCGGAATACGGTCATGATGATGTTTCCGATGAGGAAGTAAGCCTGTGCTATGGCAATGTATTTCTCTTTGCTATCAGATACGGCAAGGAAGTAGAGGACTGCTGGCGGACCTTGCATACCAAAGAATCCACCCATCAAACCAGAGACGGTGCCAAGGGAAGTTTGTGTGAGCAGGTTTCCCTTAACTTTTATCTTCTTGTTGAGGAAAAGGAAATATAGCGATGCCAGGATTAGCGTTACGCCCAGTATCTTATGGAGCATCTCGCTGCGCATAATGCTAAGAAACTCAATAGCAAAAATACTGACGATAGCGAATATGGTCAGGATGGGCAATAGTTTCCGCCACTCTATGTCGTGCCATGTTCTCCACACAATAATGGCAGAAGTAACCATGGCCAGCAGCCCAGAGAGAGTTGTCGCTTCTCCGTATGAAGGCATGAGATGTGGAAGCATCGTCATGATGAAGATGCCGAATCCGAATCCTGTGGTGCGCTGAACGAAAGCAGCTCCCATGGCGAAGAGTGCGAGTATTATGATTGTGACTTCTCCCATGCTTCCCATTCGGCAAGTGCTTCCTGCCAGTTTGTCTGTTCGCCTTCGTCCACAGCCTGTTGTTCTGCCAATGCCTTGTCACGCTCACGGTCGCGCTGACGTTTAGCCTTCATGTCGGCTATCGTTGCGTCGTCAAGAATCTGGATAGCGCCTCGCTGTATTGCTGCCTGCAGTTCGTCATATCCGAATGCTTTGCCTTGCTCGTTAAAGTCGGAGATGTTAAACTCAAAGTTTGTTCGCAACTGGTGGCGAATCATCTTCTGTTGGAAACGAGTACCGGCACACTTCTTTTTAAGAAGCATACCGATAATATCAATCTCGTGTTGTGAATACTTGTTACGTCCCAATTTCTAATGACTAATGAATGGTGAATAAATTCGGTTGTTCGCTTATGGTTGTTCACTTCAATGAACTACTGGGCAGGAGCTGGATTTTTCTTCCTTGGAGAGCGACGGCCACCACGGCGTGATGACTTTTTCTCCTTTGTTGGTTCCTCGGTAGGAGTGTTGTTAACGGCTTCAGCAGTATTGTCATTTGCAACCTCAACAGGCTGATTGACAGGCGTGTTGACTGTAGTGTTGCTCTGAGTCTCAACAGGTTTCTGTTCCTGTTTGGGTTGCTCCTGCTTCGGCTGTTCCTGCTTTTGCTTAGGTTGTTGTTCCTGCTTCTGCTTAGGCTGTTGCTCCTGCTTCTGTTTAGGTTGTTGCTCCTGTTTTTGCTTAGGCTGTTGTTCCTGCTTCTTTTGCTGTTCCTGCTTTTGCTTTTGCTGATTCTGAGCCTGCTGTTGCTTCTGCTGCATCTTCTTCTCAGAATAGCGATCGCCTGGTCGGAATCCTTCAAGCCAGAGGAACAACGGAACGATGTTACGGCGTTCCATGCGCTGAGGCACATCCTCCATCCATGTCTTGCCGGCTGCCTGCTGGAGGAAATGGTACTGGCGTGTGTAAGCATCGAGAATCTTAAGGTCGTCGAAGGTCATTACCATCGGACGAAGAGGAGCATAGATCTCGTCCCAAGAGTCATCGTCGATGTCATTTGTGCGCTGCAAATCGTCGCACATGCCCATGGCGCGGATGGCAACAGAGGCATCGTTGGTAAGCAGAAGCACCTTCTTGCCTTGTGCAAAAAGTTCTACTGTACGACGGATGATAGCCGGGTCAGCAAATGCAGAATGATGACTTTCAGACGTTATTCCCTCAATGCGGAGACGGTTCTCACGTTGCTGAGAGAGAATAAGTCGTTTAGCCAGACGAGCTGCAATGTTGCGACATGTAGCTTCGTCGCTAAGATCTGCTTCCTTCGGATTTACAGGATCCTGCATCGTTGCAAACCTGTCAATCTCCTCATAGGTCTCAGACATCATCATGAATCGTCCACCACGATATTGAGTCAGCTTAGAGATGAACTCCAGCTGTCGTTCAAACTGCAGTCGCGCATTGTAGCGAGGATCAGAATGACTTGAAGTATGGCCAGTAAGGAGTTCTATCCAGATATTCGTGTCACTAAGGACGATGTCGTAGTTGAGAGTAAGAGCAAGCGTACCTTCTATCCATCTGAATCTCTTTTCTGCCTCTGTTAGTGACAGTTGGAGAATCTGCTGATCGTTGAGCAACAGCTGTTGCTTTGGAGCATTAACGAGATCGATGATGTTACGGATGAGCAGAGTAGGGCAGGGTGGTATCGGCTTCTGCTCAGGTTTCTTGGATTCTTGCTTAGGTTCAGGCTTTTCCTCTTTTGCCTTTTCTGCCTTTTTTTCTTCTTTAACCTCAGCAGGCTTGTCCTGTACAGTGGCAGCTGGAACTTCTTCCTCTGCCTTCTCTGCAGGTGCTTCTGCCTTTTCTGCAGAAGATTCAGCTGCTTGTTCTTCCTTTGGCGTATCAATAACAGGCAGTTCTTTCTTAACAGGCTCTGCCGTAGGAGTCTCTGTAACTGCTGTTACTTCTTGAGTCTGCTGCTCTACCTCTGGCATAACGACTGCTTCCTGAGCAGGAACTTCCTCTACCTTCTTTTTTCTTGGGGCACGTTTAGAAGTAGCCTTTACTGTTTTAACCGTCTTTGCAGGCTTCTCTTTTCCTTCTGTGCTGTCAGCCACCTTCTTCTTTCGAGGAGTGCGTGGCTTCTTTTCTTTTAGTTCTTTAGTCTCTTTTGTTAAATCTTTTTCTTTTGTTGCCATTGTTTACTTGTTTCGATTAGAAAGCAGCTCGGCTACTGAGTCGTAGTTTGTGCCTACAAAATTGTCAATCACGTGGTGGCATTTGTCCTCAATGTTCTCACGAGAGTTGTAGGTTGCAAGACCGACGGTGTAGATGCCCGACGACATACCGGCCTGAAGACCAGTGAATGCGTCCTCAAAAACGACACATTCGTTGATGTCGCATCCGAACACTTCTGCTCCTTTGAGATAACAGTCAGGGTTCGGCTTAGATGCGGCAAAGTCCTCGCTAGTGAGGACACGGTCGAAGAGCGACATAAATTCAGGCATAGCACGCTTAACGACGTCCATCTTCTTAATGTTTGAACTGGTAACGACAGCAGTCTTCACTCCGTGACGCTTCAGGTCATGGAGGAAGTCGAGTGCACCTGCGATGAGAGGAAACTGCATCTGAGCCTCAAACTCATCAAGTCCCTTTGTAATCTCTTTCTGCCATTGTGGGTCAGGGAAGAACCTACCAAATATCTGTACCAAGGTAGTACCTTTTATTATATATTCCAGATTAGGAACATCAGGACGATATTTGCGGGCGGTGTTTCCCCAAAAGATGGTGTACTGGCTTTCTGTCTCTACGAGAGTGCCGTCAAAGTCAAATAGTGCTGCTTTAAATTGGTTCATAATAGTGTTAATGTTAGGTGCTATAGAGGTGCATAACGTTATTGTTTTCGTTTACACCTTATATTATATATAGCGACCTTATAATAGCTCGCTTAGTTCCAGCCAACGCATCTCTTTTTCGTCAAGTTCCTCGTTCAGTAGAGGGAGACGCTTTGACATTTCTGTTATCTGCTCAACGCTGATATTGCCAGAACTAAGAGCATTTTCTATTTCTTTTTTCTCGTTAGTGAGAGTCTCTATGTCTTTCTCCAACTGCTCAAATTCACGCTTTTCCTTGAAGGACATCCTCTTTCTCGTATCATTGCGATAGTCCTTCTTAGGTGCTTTCTCTGTCTTTGCGGCAGAAGATTCTTTTGGTTGGAGTTTCTGATACTCTCGGTATTGCGTGTAGTTTCCAGGGAAATCCTGAATCTTTCCGTCTCCGTGGAATACTAAAAGATGGTCAACAACCTTGTCGGTGAAGTAGCGATCGTGAGAAACAACGATGACGCATCCTGCAAAATCCTGCAGGTATTCTTCAAGAACCTGCAATGTTTTGATATCAAGGTCGTTGGTAGGCTCATCGAGTACGAGGAAGTTTGGGTTCTTCATCAGTATCGTACACAGATAGAGCTTACGTTTCTCTCCACCCGAAAGCTTATAGACATAGTTATGTTGTTGTTCGGGAGTGAAGAGGAAATGCTGCAGGAACTGTCCTGCTGTCAGGTGCTTGCCGTTACCCAAATCGATGTAATCGGCTATCTCGCGTATGACGTCGATGACCTTCTGGTCTTCGCGGAACTTCAGTCCTTCCTGCGAGAAGTACCCGAAACGCACGGTATCTCCTATGTCGAACTTGCCAGAATCAGGCGATTCAAGTCCGAGCAGGAGCTTAATGAATGTGGATTTGCCTGCTCCGTTGGAACCGACGATGCCCATCTTCTCAAAGCGGGCAAAGTTATAGTAGAAGTCTTTCAGTATGACCAACGGTTCCTGATTATCGCGCTGCCATGCCTTAGAGACATACTGGCATTCGAAAATCTTGCTTCCGATGTAAACCTTCGATGCCTTCAGGCGAATCTGCCTTTCTTCTATTCGGCGCTTGGCAACAGCCTCCAATTCATAGAACGCCTCTTCGCGATAGCGTGCCTTGTGACCTCTTGCCTGCGGTTGACGACGCATCCACTCCAGCTCACGGCGATAAAGGTTGTTGGCATGCACAACTTCTGCACGCTGATTGTCTATTCTCTCCTGACGCTTTTCCAGGTAATAGCTGTAGTTACCGCGATAAGTATAGATGGTTTGGTCGTCCAGTTCGAGGATAACGGAGCATATTCTGTCAAGGAAAAAGCGGTCGTGCGTCACCATAAGTATGCTCTTGTTGCCTCTTGACAGATAACCTTCGAGCCACTCAATCATCTCGAGGTCAAGGTGGTTGGTAGGCTCGTCAAGAATCAGGAAGTCAGGATCTTCCATCAGTACTGCAGCCAGTGCCACACGCTTCTGCTGTCCTCCGGACAGTTGTCCCATAGGTTGGTCAAGGTCTCTTATCTTGAGCTGTGTGAGAATCTGCTTTGCATGGATGAATCCTCTCTCGTCGTTTGACGAATTATGGGTGCAGGTGTCAAGCACAGACTTATTCGGATCGAACTTTGGCGTCTGGCAAAGATATCCTACTTTTATATCGTTTCGGTAGATGATGCTACCAGAGTCAACGCCCTCGTCGCCAGTGAGCATAGACAGAAGAGTTGACTTTCCGGTACCGTTTTGTGCTATGAGACCTACACGCTGACCTTCAGCGATAGAGAAGTTGATATTGCGGAACAACACTCTCTCGCCGAAAGACTTAGTGAGATTCTGTATGTCAAGAATTGGATTGGCCAAATTTATTGGGAATTAGGAGTTGTGAATTAGGAATTAGGAGTTATGAATTAGGAGTTAGGAGTTACGAATTAGGAGTTAGGAGTTACGAATTATGCATTATGAATTATGCATTAATCTCAAGCTTCCTCCTCGCTTAACTCTTTGTTGATTGAGTCGATGTAGTCAAGCACCTCCTGACGCCCGATAGCCTTTTCGGCAGACGTAACGAAGTAAGGAGGAAGTTCTTCCCAACGATCCTTCATCTTCTCCATCCATTCGCGGGCAGCCTTCTTGGCTTTCAACTCTCCGAGTTTGTCAGCCTTGGTGAAGATGATAGCAAACGGAATGCTTGATTCTCCGAGCCAGTCAATGAACTCACGGTCAATCTGCTGAGGGTCATGACGCACGTCGATAAGCACGAAGGTACATGCCAACTGCTGACGCTGCAGTATGTATCCGCTAATCATCTGCTCCAGCTTCTGCCTTACGTTCTTAGAACGCTGAGCATATCCGTAGCCAGGAAGGTCAACAAGATACCACTCCTTATTAATAATGAAGTGGTTTATCATCAGCGTCTTGCCAGGCTTTGCAGAAGTCTTTGCAAGGCCCTTATGCCGGCAAAGCATGTTGATAAGCGATGACTTACCAACATTGCTTCGACCGATAAAGGCATATTCATTCTTAGTATCCTCCGGACACTTGAACACCGAAGGAGAACTGATAGTGTATTCTGAAAATGTTATATCCATATTTACCACAGTTTCAGACGTTTGCTTGGCTCGATGTAGAGTTTGTCGCCCTCCTTAACGCCGAATGCGTTGTACCAAGCATCAATGTGAGGAAGAGCACCCTTTACGCGCCATTCGCCCTGTGAGTGAACGTCATTGAGCAGACGGTTGCGGATTTCCTTCTCAGTGATGTTCTGTCCCCATACGCCAGAGTAAGCGATGAAGAAGCGCTGGTCGGCTGAAAGACCGAGTTTCTCGCCTGCGTCAGCCTTAGCTGTCTCTGAACCAGTAGCAAGTGCGTCGCGCTGAGCATTCTGGAATGCCTGGTAAGCAACCATAAGACCACCGTGGTCAGCAAGGTTCTCACCGAGAGTCATACGACCGTTAGCCTTAACGCCAGGGAGAATGTCAATCTGAGAGAAGAAGTCAGCATACATGTCGCCAAGTTTCTTGAAGTTCTCCACGTCCTCCTTCTTCCACCAGTCAGACATGTTGCCGTCCTTGTCGAAGTGAGAACCCTGGTCGTCGAAACCATGAGTCATCTCGTGACCGATAACAACGCCGATGGCACCGTAGTTGAATGCATCGTCAGCATTAGCATCGAAGAAAGGATACTGCAGAATGCCGGCAGGGAAACAAATCTCGTTGGTAGTAGGGTTGTAGTAAGCATTAACTGTCTGAGGTGTCATGCCCCATTCGTCGCGGTTAACAGGCTTGCCTACTGTCTTGCTATTCTCGAGGTTGGTCATGAAGACGCTGGCATTCTGAAGGTTCTCATAGAGAGACAGCGATGGGTCGATAGTAAGACCGCTATAATCCTCCCACTTGTCAGGATAGCCAATCTTAACGTAGAAAGTAGAAAGTTTCTCGTGAGCAGCCTTCTTTGTCTCAGCTGTCATCCACTCCTGAGCGTCGATACGCTCGCCAAGAGCAACCTGCAGATTAGCAACGAGTTGCTTCATGCGCTCCTTGCTTGAAGCAGGGAAATAACGCTCACAGTAGATTTTGCCGAGAGGTTCGCCGAGGATTGCCTGTACAAGATTTGTTGCCTTACGCCAACGTGGGTGGTCAACCTGACGGCCAGAACGGATGCGACCCTGGAAGTCAAACGACTCTGCAGCCACATCATCGCTGAGCACACCAGCAGCACCGCTGATGACACGCCACTGGAGATAAGCCTTCAGCTCGTCTGCCTTGAGGTTTGCGATGTCCTTGTCAAGACCGTCCATGAATGTAGGAGCGCTAACGATCATCTGCTGAGCATACTTGCTGTCGATGCCCTCTGCTGCGAGAAGCTTAATGAGAGGGAAGTGAGGATAGCGAGTCTCAAACTCCTTGAGAGTGAACTTGTTGTAACGCTTCTCTACGTCGCGCATCTCTGTACGTGAGAGGCTGTACTGAGCGATACGGGTTTCAAGGGCGAGCATCAGCTTCATCTTCTTCTCAGCATCCTTCTCCTTGAAACCGAACAGCTTGAACATGTTCACGATATGCTTACGATAAGCCTCCATGAGAGCAAGGTTTTCCTTGTCAGTATTTACATAGTAGTCACGCTGACCGAGTGAAAGACCACCCTGACCGATGTGCAGAATGTTGTTCTTTGAGTCCTTAGCGTCAGCGCCATAGCCTACGCCAGCAAAGAAGCCTGCACCCTTACGGCGATACTCATAGATGTAGTTCAGGAGATCGTTTACCGACTTACACTTCTCAATACGGTTGATCTGAGGCATTACAGGAGCAACGCCGTCCTTGTTACGGCGTACGCTATCCATAGCCATGTTGTAGAGATCGCCAATCTTCTGCTCAAGGCTACCAACCGCAAACTTCTTTGAAGAGAGTTCGGTGAGGATGGTATTGATGCGCTTGTTGTTGTCTTCGCCAAGCTGGTCGAAGCTTCCGTAGCGAGAATAAGCTGCAGGCAGAGGGTTATTCTTCATCCATCCGCCACAAGCGTAGAGATAGAAATCCTCTCCAGGATTCTGTGTCAGGTCCATGTTCTCGGCTTTGATGCCAGGACCAAGCTGTGCCATGCTGGCAATAGGTGTTGTTGCAAGTGCTGCAATCATCAAGATGTTTTTAATGTTCATAGTTTTATTTATATAATGTATTTTGTTTTCTGAAATTTCAAACAAATATGACAAATCAACGTCGTGGAGGTTCTATAGCTTTATCTCCTCCAGTTTCTCAGAGAGTTCCTCCCAGCGTTCCATCTCTTTGTCGAGTTTCTGCTGCGTGTCGGTGTATTCATTGACAAGTTTCATGTCTGAGGCATTAGCAGGATCGCACAGTTTCTCATCAAGTTCGGCAATCTTGGTTTCATACTCAGCAATCTTCTTCTCTGCTTCGTTAATCTGCTTCTGAATACGAGATACCTGCTTTTGGCGCTCTTTGCGCTCTGCATAACTCATCACCTCCTCTTTCGAAGGAGATGCTTTCGCTTCCAGACTGGCAGGCTCCGCCAATCGAGGGGCATCACCTCCTGATTGATTCGTCAACCGAGGGGTATCACTCCCTGATTGATTCTCGTTCGCCTTTTCGTGAGAAAGGATCCAATCATAAATACCACCGAGATACTCACGCACCTTTCCGCCACCGAATTCATACACCTTATCGACCAATCCATCAAGGAACTCACGGTCGTGACTGACGATAATCGCTGTGCCATCGAATGCCTTTATGGCCTCCTTCAGCACGTCCTTTGACTGCATGTCAAGGTGGTTAGTAGGCTCATCGAGTATCAGGAAGTTCACCGGTTCGAGCAAAAGACGAATCATGGCAAGGCGAGAACGCTCACCACCGCTTAGGAACTTCACCTTCTTCTCCGAAGCTTCGCCACCAAACATGAACGCACCGAGGATGTCGTTTATGCGCAGACGGATCTCGCCCTTTGCCACACGGTCGATGGTATCAAACACAGTGAGCTCATCATCAAGCATCTGTGCCTGGTTCTGAGCGAAGTAACCTATCTGTATGTTATGGCCAATCTTCAGCGTTCCACCGTATGGAATCTCGTCCATGATACACTTAACGAGCGTAGATTTGCCCTCACCGTTCTTACCAACGAATGCAACCTTCTCGCCACGCTTTATGATAAGGTTGACGTGTTCAAAGACAAGATGGTTGTATGACTTCTCAACCTCGTCGCAGATGACAGGATAATCGCCCGAACGGAGGCAAGGAGGGAACTTTAAGCGCAATGCAGATGTATCGACCTCATCAACCTCAATAGGCACAATTTTCTCCAACTGACGGATGCGTTGCTGCACCTGAACTGCCTTAGTCGCCTGATAACGGAAACGCTCTATAAACGCCTTGGTATCAGCAATCTCCTTTTGCTGGTTCTCGTATGCACGCAACTGCTGTTCGCGGCGCTCCTTTCTTAGCACCACATACTCGTCATACTTCACCTTATAGTCCTCGATATGACCGCAGACAATCTCAATTGTACGGTTCGTAACGTTGTTGATGAAGGCACGGTCGTGACTCACAAGCACTACGGCACACGCCGACTGGGCGAGGTATTGCTCAAGCCACTGAATCGATTCGATGTCAAGATGGTTCGTAGGCTCATCAAGAAGCAGAACGTCAGGCTTCTGAAGCAGAATCTTTGCCAACTCGATACGCATACGCCATCCACCAGAGAACTCAGACGTAGGGCGCTCAAAGTCACTGCGAACGAAGCCAAGACCTTGCAGCGTACGCTCCATCTCCGCCTCATACTGCTCACCGCCAATCATCATGTAGCGGTCGTGCAGCGTGGTAAACCGTTCCACCAGCTGCATGTATTCCTCTGATTCATAGTCAGTACGCTCTGCCATCTCCTGCTGCATAGCCTCAAGTTTCTTGCCCATCTTTATCGTATCGGCAAATGCCTTGCGTGTCTCGTCACGGACGGTGGTGTTGTCCTGCAGCTTCATTACCTGTGGCAGATAGCCTACGGTGGTGTCATTAGGAATGGCAACAACGCCACTCGTTGGCTGCTGTATGCCACTTATTATCTTAAGCAACGTCGATTTTCCGGCACCGTTCTTACCAACGAGCGCAATACGGTCACGGTCGTTGATGACGAAAGACACATGATCGTAGAGCGGGCGTGCGCTGAACTCGACGTGAAGGTTTTCTATACTTATCATTAATCCAATATGCTTCCCTCAGTTTCGCTATCCTCCATTCGTTGAGGCTCTGCAACATGACGCCTAAGAACCAAAGGTGCGAACATCTGCGAAAGCAGAAAAAAACAGTTTAACTCTTTAACTTTTTAACTCTTTAACTTCGAACGAAGTGAGACTATTTTATTCCTCTCTTGTTCAGCGCCTCAGTATAACGGGCAGCGTTGGCAAGATGCTCCTTGTAGGTTACTGCGAAGTTATGAGTTCCGGAGAAGTCCTCCTTTGCACACATGTACATGTAATCGTGGTGAACATGGTTCAGAACGGCGTCGATACCTGCAACCGAAGGAATGCGGATTGGGCCAGGAGGCAACCCGGTGTTGCGGTAAGTGTTGTACGGCGAGTCGGTCTTCAGCATGTCGTTGTATATGCGCTTCAGGGCAAACTGCTGCAAAGCGTATTTCACCGTAGGATCTGCCTGCAGCGGAGTGCCGCTCTTCAGGCGGTTGATGTACAATCCTGCAATCATCGGTTTCTCGCCATCGTTGGCAGTTTCCTCATCTACGATGCTGGCAAGCGTTACCACCTGCTGCTTCGTCATGCCTGCCTCCTTAGCCTTCTGCTGGCGTTCTGCCGTCCAGAAGTTGTCCGACTCCTTCTTCATACGGTCAAGAAACTTCTCGACACTTATGTTCCAGTAGATGTCGTAGGTGTTAGGAATGAAGAGACACTGGATGTTCAGCGTGTCAAGTCCGTACTTCTTGCACACCTCAGGGTTGGTGAGTGCGGCATAAAGTTCGTCGCCATCCATCAGCAGGCGCTTGCTTACCTCCTCCGAAAGGCGCTTAATGGTGCGCACAGAAGGCACAGCCAACGCGACAGGTGTCTGCTGACCGTTGCGGAAACGGCGCACATTGGTCAAGGCACCGTTGCCTGGCTCGATGGCGTAACGGCCTGTGCGAATGTTCTTTTCGTACCCCAGCACACCTGCCACCTTCTTGAATACGTCCATCGAATAGCCCTTGCTGTAAGGCTCTATCTTGGCATAGACAGAGTCGATGGTGTCGTCGTTGTCGATGTACACGTACTGTGCTTCGTTGCCAGAAGCCATAGACGAGTAGAGAAGGAATAGCAGTCCTCCGCACACTACTACCAGCGGTGCGGCAATAAGGCCGAGAACCGTATACTTTGTTTTCTTTGTCATTGTCTTGTTATTTGTTGGTTGTTTTGTTATCGTGAAACATTTGTGGCGCATCTTGGCCATATTCTTTGCAAAGTTACTACATTTTTTTGTAATTATGAAATGTGCAACCGAAAATGAACAACTTTTAAATATTAATTAAGGAACGCGCAAAGAAATTCCGTTTCTTTATTTTGTCAATGTGTAAGCGATACTGCCGCTATGCTTTGCATTATGTCAAAGCGTAATGCTTGATTCTGCTTCTCGAAATCATCACTTGCTAAGCGCCTGTTCTGTAGCAAAATTATGCCTTGTTTGTAACTGCTTGATGTATAATGCGTTGCATTTTCTTGCACTCCGATTTGTATTCAATTGGCATGATTTTGCTATAAAATTGGCCTGTCAGAGGTATTGAATGACATTATTAATCAATAGGAATCACAATATGAATCAATACTAATCACCCACCGATTCAATACCAATCGCAGAACAAGATGCTGCGAGTGTTAAAATGGACTTATTTGTGTTGGTTTTTGACTATGTGTAAATCATAATTAATGTTAATCGAGTGTGTTTTCTGAATTGACGGAATGATGCGTAATAACCGTGTTTTGTTGCAAAACGTCAGAATGCCCGGTTTTTCGCCTATAAGCATAAATAACCGATATTTCTTGCAAATGTCAGTTTTTATTGTTATCTTTGCAAAGTTATAATAAAATAATAGTGTAAACACCAAAAAATAAATAAGGAATATGGATTTCAAGACACTCGTACAGACACGTCGTTCACATCGTAAGTTTACTGAGCAGCAGATTGACGGCGAAGCAGTAAAACTCATTCTGCGTGCCGGCCTCATGGCGCCTACAAGCAAGTCGTCTCGTGCATGGCATTTCATCGTTGTCGAGGACAATACGGATATAGAGAAAATTGCAGATTCTAAGGATCTCGGAGGTGCTTTCCTGAAGGGTGCTCCGCTTGTTGTAGTGATTGTTGCATCGCCAGACGCAACTGACTGTTGGATAGAGGATTGCTCTATTGCTGCAATATCTATGCAATACCAGGCAACAGACCTCGGTTTGGGCTCTTGTTGGGCGCAGATTGACAAGCGCGGACTTAGCGATGGCACTACTGCCAACGAGGTTATCCACGGCGTGCTTGACCTGCCAGAAGAGCAGCGTGTACTCTGTGTGCTTGGCTTCGGTCATCCTGCTGATGAGCGCAAGCCTCAGAACGAGGACAAACTGAAGTGGGAGAACGTACACATCGGTAAGTTCTAACGAGCATTTCTAAATAATTTGAAAATGATTATATTAGCAAGTAATTCGCCTCGCCGTAAGGAGTTGCTCGCTGGGTTGGATGTGGAGTTTCGCACATGGGTTATCCCTGATATCGACGAATCGTACCCTTCGGACCTTCCTGCAGACGAAACGGCAGAATATATAGCACAGAAGAAGGCTGCGCCTTACTTTGAAGATCCACACATCCAGCAGGTTAACGATGACGATATTGTCCTTACTGCCGACACTGTCGTAATCCTTGGCGATGAAGTTCTGGGCAAACCGGTTGATGCTGATGATGCAAAGGAAATGCTGAGAAAACTATCCGGCAAGACGCATCATGTCATTACCGGCGTCTGTCTGACCTCAAAGAAGAAACAAAGTCATTTCAGTGTCCGTACTGATGTCACTTTCGCTGAACTTACGGATGCCCAAATTGACTATTATGTCAACACCTACAAACCCCTCGACAAGGCTGGAGCGTATGGTGTTCAGGAGTGGATTGGCTACGTTGGAGTAACGAATCTCAATGGTTCTTATTTTAACGTAATGGGGCTTCCAGTGCAGAGAATCTACGCTGAAATGGCACTTTTTTGACTAAAATAGTGCGAAAAGTGTCATTTTTTATTAAAAATGTTTCGTTGTTTTGAAAAAAAATAGTAATTTTGCATAAATCTTTTAAATAATGAACGACGAAGTAAGACACGATGGAGTGGTACAATCGATTGATGGCGGATATGTAAAGGTCAGGATAAACCAGACCAGCGCGTGCCTTCATTGCAAGATAGCAGGGCATTGTAATTCTGCTGACAGCAAGGAGAAAATCATCGATGTTTGGACAAAAAACGCTTCGAAATATGCCGTCGGGCAAACCGTTACGGTGGTCATGGGTGGCAAAATGGGACTTAAGGCAGTGCTTTACGCATTTGTTGTTCCTGTTGTTCTCGCTTCGATTGCTATCTTTGCTGTTCTGCAAATGACCTCATCGGATGGCGTCTATCCTATGGCGGAACCTTACGATCAAGGCATCGCAGCCTTAGCAGGATTGCTCACGTTCGTGGTTTATTATACGGGGTTATACTTCTTCAGAGGCCATCTGGAGGGCAAGTTCCAGTTCCGAATAGAGTAGGGACATCGTTTTAGAACCAACTATAGGGTGAAGATACATGCAATTCGCCCAAAACTTTATTAACCAACTAAACTTTACAAACAAAACAATTATGACTGTTATTGTTCCAGTACTCGTCTTGGGAGCCATCGCACTTATCGCTTCGGTATTGCTGTATGTGCTGTCTAAGAAGTTTGCTGTTGACGAGGATCCTCGTCTGCCTGCAGTTCTCGAATGCTTGCCGGGCGCAAACTGTGGTGGCTGTGGCTACCCTGGTTGTAGCGGTATGGCAGATGCGCTCATAAAGGGTGCTAATGCCGGTTCTATCGAAGGACTCAACTGTCCTGTCGGTGGTGCTGACTGTATGTCGAAGATTGCTGGTATCCTTGGCATGGCATCTGCAGCAAGCGATCCAAAGGTTGCTGTAGTGCGTTGCGGTGGCTGCTTCGCTAAGCGCCCTCGCACAGTAGAGTATGACGGTCTTCGTACTTGCTCAGCTGTAAATAGCTGTGGCTCGGGCGAGACAGGTTGTGGATTCGGATGTCTCGGCTGTGGCGATTGCGTCGCAGTTTGTAACTTCGATGCTATCCATATCAACCCAGAGACGGGACTCCCAGAGGTCGATGACGATAAGTGTACCTCTTGTGGCGCTTGTGCTAAGGCTTGTCCTCGCAACGTTATCGAGATTCGTCCTAAGGGTAAGGTTATCAAGGAGATACCTCATCGCGTTTATGTAGATTGTATAAACAAGGACAAGGGCGCTGTAGCTAAGAAGAACTGTCAGGCTGCATGTATCGGATGCGGTAAGTGTGCAAAGGTTTGTAAGTTCGAGGCTATTACTGTTGAGAACAACGTTGCCTATATTGATCCTGCTAAGTGTAAGGCTTGCGGACTCTGTGCTCGTGAGTGTCCTACTCAGGCTATTGTAGCTACATGGCCTCTACCTGCACTCAAGCCAAAGACAGAGGCTGCTGCTCCTGCTGCTAAGCCTGCTGCTCCTGCTGCTGAAAAGTCAGAGGAGGCTACAGTAACAACTCCTAACGCCTAAAACGATTGTAAAGAAATGAAAATACGTACATTTAAAATAGGTGGCGTCCACCCAGCAGAGAACAAGCTGAGCAATGACGCCGTTACACAGCCTGCTCCACTGCCTAAGACTGCTGTATTCCCTATGGGACAGCATATCGGTGCTCCTGCAAAGCCTGTTGTTAAGAAAGGCGACAAGGTGCTTGTAGGTACACTCATCGGTGAGGCTAATGGTTTTGTCAGCGCTCCTATCTATTCGTCTGTATCGGGTACTGTCCTCAAGGTGGACAACGCTATCGATGCTTCTGGCTATCTTAAGCCAGCCGTTACCATCACTGTTGAGGGTGACGAGTGGGAGCCTTCTATCGACCGTTCTGACAAGCTTGAGCGTCTGGAGGATCATCCAGACCTTACTCCTGAAGAGATCGTTGCCCGCATCAAGAAGGGTGGCGTTGTCGGTATGGGTGGTGCTTGTTTCCCTACATTCATCAAGCTTTGCCCTCCTCCTGGTGCTACTGCAGAATGCGTTATTATAAATGGTGTAGAGTGTGAGCCTTATATCACTTCTGACTACCGTCTCATGCTTGAGAAGGCTGATCAGCTCATCGAGGGTCTTAAGATCCTGATGAAGGGTGCTAAGGTTACAAAGGGCTACATCGGTATTGAGGACAACAAGCCTGCTGCTATTGAGCTTATCGCTCAGAAGGTGGCTAACCTTGAGGGCATCGAGGTTGTTCCTCTCGCAAAGAAATATCCACAGGGTGGTGAGAAGCAGCTTGTTGATGCTGTCATCAACCGTCAGGTTCCTGCTCCTCCTGCAATCCCTGTCAACGTAGGTGCTATCGTTCAGAATGCAGCTACTGCTGTCGCTGTATATGAGGCAGTTATGAAGAATAAGCCTCTCTTTGAGCGCTACACAACCGTTACTGGTAAGCAGATAAAGACTCCATCGAACTTCCTCGTTCGTATGGGTACTTCGTTTGGCGAGCTCATCGACCTTTGTGGCGGTCTTCCTGAAGGCGACAACAAGGTGCTTGCTGGTGGTCCTATGATGGGTAAGGCTGTCAACTCGCTCGACGTTCCTGTCGGCAAGGGACAGAACTGTATCACCGTACTTACTGACGACGATGCTCATCGCAAGACTCCAAACCCATGTATCCGCTGTGCTAAGTGCGTAAGCGCTTGCCCAATGGGTCTTGAGCCATTCCTTCTCGCTACTGGTTCTGTCAAGAACATGTGGGA
The DNA here is from genome assembly GCA_045643065.1 of Prevotella sp. Lineage (GTDB taxonomy): Bacteria > Bacteroidota > Bacteroidia > Bacteroidales > Bacteroidaceae > Prevotella. The sequence continues at coordinate 3,861 of JAZUKC010000116.1, read as the reverse complement.
GCGCATGGAGGCTGAGGATATCGTCAGCTGTATCGAGTGTGGCTCTTGCCAGTTCACTTGTCCTTCTCATCGTCCGCTCCTCGACAATATCCGTCGTGGCAAGCAGACAGTTATGGGCATCATCCGTGGACGTGCAGCGAAGAAATAATTCATAATTAATTAATATTCGGTGTGAGACGGTTTCGTCATCGCATCCACCTTTAACCATTAAAACCCTCATAACCTTATATAAAGATATGGGAAAACTAATCGTTTCACTATCTCCGCACGCACACGGAAGTGACTCTGTCGAGAAGAACATGTACGGTGTTATCATCGCACTTTGTCCTGCTCTCCTTGTCAGCTTCTACTACTTCGGACTCGGTTCGGCTATCGTGTGTGCAACAAGTGTTATTGCCTGCGTCCTCTTCGAGTGGGCAATAAGCAAGTTCCTGCTTAAGCAGGAGCGCATGACCATCTGCGACGGCTCTGCTGCCCTCACTGGTCTGCTTCTTGGTATGAACCTCCCAAGCAACCTTCCTATCTGGATGATTATCATCGGCGCTCTCATCGCTATCGGTGTTGGTAAGATGACATTCGGTGGACTTGGTCAGAATCCTTTCAACCCAGCTCTCGTTGGTCGTTGTTTCCTCCTCGTCAGCTTCCCTACAGCTATGACCTCATGGCCTGTGCCTGGTCAGCTTACAGCATACGCTGACGCAACTACAGGTGCTACACCTCTTTCTATTATGAAGCGTGCTATCAAAGGCGAGGACGTTCTCGATCAGCTTCCTTCTTCTTTGGACATGCTCCTCGGCAATAGCCTCGGTACTATCGGTGAGGTTTGTGCTATCGCACTTCTTATTGGTCTTGCATACATGCTTTGGAAGAAGATTATCACATGGCACATTCCTGTAAGCATCCTCGGTACAGTATTCGTTCTCGCTGGTCTTCTCTGGCTTGCAGACGCTAAGACATACGCTGATCCATTCCAGGTGCTCTTCTCTGGTGGTCTCATGCTTGGTGCTATCTTTATGGCTACTGACTATGTTACCTCTCCAATGTGTGCAAAGGGACAGATTATCTACGGTGTGTCTATTGGTGTGCTGACTCTCGTTATCCGTAACTGGGGTGCATATCCAGAAGGTATGACGTTCGCTATCCTTATCATGAATGCGTTCACTCCACTCATCAACATGTACATCAAGCCAAAGCGTTTTGGTGAGGTGCCAGCTAAAAAGTAATGGGAGGTCATAAGATATGGAAAAACTTAAATCAAACATTCAGAACATGGTGGCAGTGCTCGTCTTCGTAGCACTCGTCTGTGGTGGTCTCCTTGCTTATATGAACCAGTTGACAAAGCCTGCTATTGATGCTCAGGCTGAGAAGGCGCTTAACGATGGTATCGCTGCTGTGCTTCAGGGCAATGCAGGCAAGAAACTTGCAGAACCAGAGACTGTTAAGCGTGAAGTCAATGGAAAGGAGCAGACATTCGTTATCTATAAGATGGAGAACGGAACTGCTGTTCAGTCAACAGATCCTAATGCTTTCGGTGGTAATCTTACCGTACTCGTAGGCTTTGATGCTGAGGGTACTATCCTTGGTTACACCGTACTTGAGCATGCTGAGACTCCAGGTCTTGGTGCAAAGGCTCCTGAGTGGTTCCAGAAACCAGAGAATGGCGGTGCAAGCGAGAAGGCTTGTATCGTAGGCAAGAACCCTGGTAAGGTTAACTTTACTGTCTCAAAGGACGGTGGTGATATCGATGCTATCACAGCATCAACTATCACTTCGCGCGCATTCCTCCGTGCTGTACAGGAAGCATACAACACCATCAATGGTAAGGCTTCTGATGCAAACACTGGTGCAACAAAGCCAGCATGTGACAAGGCATGTGCTGAGAAATGCGAAAAGGGCGAGTGTCCTAAGGGAGACGAATGCTGTAAGAACAAATAAACAAAGGAGATTCATATTATGTCAAAACTTGGAATTATCATTAACGGCATCGTAAAGGAGAATCCTACCTTTGTTCTGATGCTCGGTATGTGTCCTACTCTGGCCACTACCACAAGTGCTATGAATGGTATGATGATGGGTTTGGCTACAATGGCCGTGCTTATCTTCTCGAATATCATCATCTCGCTTATCAAGAAGCTTACACCTGATATGGTGCATATCCCTGTGTACATCGTAGTCATCGCTACATTGGTGACCATCGTTCAGTTTACACTTGCTGCCTATGCTCCTGATATCAATAAGTCGCTCGGTCTGTTCATCCCGCTGATCGTTGTGAACTGTATTATTCTCGGACGTGCTGAGTCTTTCGCTTGCAAGAACAATCCTCTTGACTCTGCTCTTGACGGTATTGGCATCGGTCTCGGCTTTACTATCGGTCTGACTCTGCTCGGCATCTGCCGTGAGCTGCTCGGTAATGGTTCGGTGTTCGGCTTTAGCCTGATTCCTGCAGACTATAGCATGCTCATCTTCATCCTGCCTCCAGGAGCATTCCTCACACTTGGTTATATCATCGCTATTATTAACAAATTCAAGAAAGCTTAAACTCTATGGAATATCTATTGGTTTTTATCGCAGCGATATTCGTTAATAATATCGTCCTGTCGCAGTTCCTCGGTATCTGCCCATTCCTTGGTGTCAGCCAGAAGGTGAATACTGCTATCGGTATGTCAGGTGCTGTTGCTGCCGTAATGTTCGTAGCAACTCTCGTCACATGGTGTCTTCAGATGTTCGTTCTGAACCCATTTGACCTTGGTTACTTGCAGACACTTTCATTCATCCTCGTCATCGCTGCCCTCGTGCAGATGGTTGACATCGTACTGAAGAAAGTTTCGCCTCCTCTCTATCAGGCACTTGGCGTCTTCCTTCCTCTGATTACAACAAACTGCGCTGTACTCGGTGTAGCTATCTCAGTAATCCAGAAGGACTACAGTCTTCTTATGTCACTTGACTATGCTATTGCTTCTGCACTCGGTTTCGGCCTTGCTCTTATCCTCTTCGCAGGACTTCGTGAGCAGCAGGAGTTCGCAAATATTCCTAAGGGCGTTAAGGGTGTTTCTATCACTCTTATCACAGCATCTCTCCTTGCACTCGCATTCATGGGATTCTCTGGAGTAGATGGTGGTCTTAAGACCCTCTTCGGAATCAATTAATGATGAAAAGAATTTTTTTCAGCTTGCTCACCATGTAGGTGACAAGTATATTTTGTGTTTGTGTTGTTGACAGCTCTCGTTGTGAAACGAGGGCTGTTTTTGTGTTTTTTTACATTTTATAAAAAATAATCATTAAAATGTTTCGTTGATTTAAATTATTTTATTATCTTTGCACTCATTAAAGAATACTCCTATCCTGACTAGTTATTTTTTTCGTATTATTTATATAAAATATTATAAAAAACAAGCTTATGTCACAGATTAATGGACACATCTCCCAGATTATCGGTCCTGTTATCGATGTTTACTTCGATACCAAGGGGCTTGATCCTGAGAAGGTGTTGCCAAAGATTCATGACGCTCTTAAGGTAAAGCGCCCTGACGGCTCAGACCTGATTATCGAAGTTCAGCAGCACATTGGTGAGGACACTGTCCGCACTGTTGCTATGGACAATACCGACGGTCTGCAGCGTGGTCTTGAGGTTACGCCTACAGGAGCGCCTATCGTCATGCCTGCCGGTGAGCAGATCAAGGGACGAATGCTTAATGTAATTGGTGCACCTATCGATGGTATGAAGACACTCTCACAGGAGGGTGCTTATCCTATCCACCGTGAGGCTCCAAAGTTTGAGGAACTCTCTACCTCTAAGGAGATGCTTGCTACGGGTATCAAGGTCATCGACCTTCTCGAGCCATACCTCAAGGGTGGTAAGAT
>JAZUKC010000115.1:0-7782 GCA_045643065.1 Prevotella sp. | reverse complement strand
CTGTCCGAAAAAATGTGTACCTTTGTGCATTGTTATTGAAGTTTTGTAGCAGAAACAAAGGTAACAATTTGGGCTGACTCCACCAAATGGAATCAGCCCTTTCTTATTTTTTTAACAAAAAGTTTTAGCGGACAGTAATATATTTAATTAAATTATTAGAGGTTACCTCTTTCTTTGTCAAGATAATACTTGTATGTACCGACAGTAAGCTCATCACATGATGGCTCGTCGCATACAACAATTGCATGAGGGTGCATCTGCAACATAGACGCTGTCCACTTGGTAGAAATATCACCATCAACGATATGCTTCAAAGCACGTGCCTTATGATGACCATTGCAAACAACAAGAACTTCCTTTGCTGCCATTACAGTGCCAATGCCAACTGTGAGTGCCTGTGTAGGAACAAGGCTGAGGTCACCGTCAAAGAAACGTGAGTTGGCAATAATAGTATCTGTTGTCAGAGTCTTTACACGTGTCTTAGAAGAAAGTGAAGAACCTGGTTCGTTGAATGCCAAATGACCGTCAGGGCCAACACCACCCATGAAAAGGTCAATGCCACCTGCATTCTCAATAGCCTTCTCATAAGCTTCGCACTCAGCCATAAGGTCAGGTGCATTTCCATTCAGGATATGAACATTCTCTGGCTTGATATCAATGTGAGAGAAGAAGTTTGTCCACATGAATGAATGGTATGACTCTGGATGATCTTCTGGGAGATTCACATACTCATCCATATTAAACGTGATGACGTTCTGGAATGAAAGCTCACCTGCTTCATATTTCTTGATGAGCTCCTTATAAAGACCAAGAGGAGAAGAACCAGTAGGACAACCAAGCTTGAATGGTTTCTCTGGTGTAGGGTTTGACTCTATGATTCTTTTTGCAACGTAGTTTGCTGCCCATTTAGAAAGGGCGTCATAATTAGGTTCGATAATTACTCGCATAGTATATTGTTTTTACAGTTTTATTATTTTTCAACATGCAAAAGTAGTAAAAAATAAGAACAATACCAAAATTATTATCGTTTTTTTTACATACAGACACGAAAAACCCCCACAGATTACGCATCTGTGGGGATAATTATAGTTGTTTTAGAATGTTTTTAGAGCCACTTGATGTAAGCGAAGTCACAACGATGTGGAAGGTTCTCATTCTTTGGATACATACGGATAGCAGTCTTGTACGAACCTGCCTGTGAAGGAGTATAGTCAGCCTCGAATGTATAGAGGTTACCGTCAACATTTGTTACGCTGAATGGGATGACGCGCTTGATCTCGCGATCGGTATCTGACTTGTCGTCCTTCAGAACAACAAGCTCTACTCCAACTGCATCCTGAAGACCCTGCTCGTCAACAACAATCTTGATCTTGAAAGGCTTGCCAGTAGCCATACCCTTGTTTATATTTGACTCCTTAGATACTACGTTGATAGAGTCCCAACGCTGAGCAACAGTCTCCTTCCAAGCAGCAATCTCCTTAGCGAGCTTGTTGTCGTCAGCAGAAAGCTTAGCGAAACGCTCTGCCTCCTTGTTGTAGAACTTAGTGTAGTAGTCGTCGAGCTGACGCTTCATTGTGTAATGAGGAGCGATAGTAGCGATAGAGTTCTTAACTACCTGGAGCCAGCCCTCTGAGTAACCCTCAGCGTTCTTAGCATAGTAGAGAGGAACAATCTCGTTCTCGAGCATGTTGTAGATAGTAGCAGCGTCGAGCTGATCCTGGTAACCCTGGTTCTGGTATGTACGCTTCTCTGGGAGAGCCCAACCAGCACCCTCACGGTAACCCTCAACCCACCATCCGTCAAGGACAGAGAGGTTAACAACACCGTTCATCTCAGCTTTCTCGCCTGATGTACCAGATGCCTCGAGTGGACGTGTAGGAGTGTTCATCCAGATATCAACACCTGAAACGAGACGACGTGCAAGCTCCTGGTCGTAGTCCTCAAGGAAGATGATCTTGCCAAGGAACTCAGGACGCTGTGAAATCTCATATATGCGCTTGATGAGACCCTGACCACCACCATCAGCAGGGTGAGCCTTACCAGCGAAGAGGAATGTTACAGGGAACTCTGGGTTGTTAACGATCTTGTTGAGACGCTCAAGGTCTGTGAAGAGAAGGTGAGCACGCTTGTATGTAGCGAAACGACGGCAGAAACCGATAGTAAGACCGTTAGGGTTAATCTTCTGGAGAAGAGAAACTACACGAGCAGGATCACCCTGGTTACGGAGCCATACATCCTTGAACTTAACCTTGATGTACTCAGCAAGCTTTGTCTTCAGAGCCATACGTGTTGCCCAAAGTTCTGCATCTGGACAGTTGTAGATACCCTGCCAGAGCTTCTCGTTTGACTGATCCTTGAAGTACTTCTTGTCAAGGTACTTAGCATAGATAGCACGCATCTCTGTAGCACACCATGTTGGGAAGTGAACACCATTGGTTACATAACCTACGTGGTTCTCCTCTGGCCAGTAACCAGCCCATGTTGGAGCGAACATCTTCTGTGATACCCAGCCGTGGAGGCGTGATACACCGTTAGACTCCTGACATGTGTTGAGAGCGAATGTTGACATAGAGAACTTCTCGTTGAGGTCGTTAGGGTTTGTACGACCCATGCCGATGAACTCATCCCAAGAGAGACCAAGGAGCTGTGGATAGCCACCCATGTACTTGCCGAAGAGATCCTTGTCGAAGTAGTCGTGACCAGCAGGAACTGGAGTGTGACATGTATAGAGACCAGAAGCACGAACGAGCTCAAGTGCCTGATTGAATGTCAGACCCTCCTGGATGTAGTCAACAAGACGCTGGAGGTTGCAGAGAGCTGCGTGACCTTCGTTACAATGGTAGATCTGCTTCTTGATGCCGAGTTTCTTGAGAGTCAGCATACCACCGATACCAAGAAGAATCTCCTGCTTCAGACGGTTCTCCCAGTCACCACCATAGAGAGCGTGTGTGATAGGACGATCGTACTCTGAGTTATATTCGTTATCTGTATCGAGCAGGTAGAGCTTTACACGACCTACGTTTGCTGTCCATACAGAAGCACGTACATTATAGTTTGTGTATGGAACGTCAACGATGAGAGGCTCACCTGTCTGTGGATCGAGTGTACGAACGATAGGGAGCGAGTTGAAGTTCTGAGCGTCATAGATAGCGATCTGATCACCCTCCATAGAGATTGACTGCTTGAAGTAGCCGTGACGATAGAGGAAACCTACTGCACACATATCAACGTTAGAGTCAGATGCCTCCTTCACGTAGTCGCCAGCAAGCATACCAAGACCACCAGAATAGATTTTAAGTACCTGAGAGATACCATACTCCATACAGAAGTATGCTACAGAAGGTCGTGTCTTGTCAACAGGCTCGTTCATGTAATCAGTGAAGAGCTTGTAAACATTCTTTACCTTCTTCATGATCTCCTTATCCTTTGCACACTCTGCCTTACGCTCATAAGGGAGTTTCTCAAGGAGGAGAACAGGGTTGCTGCCACACTTCTCGAAGAGTTCACGATCGAGTGAACGCCAGAGATCACGAGCCTCGTAGTTCCATGACCACCAGAGGTTGTGAGCAACCTCATCAAGGCACTTGAGCTCCTCAGGAAGGCTTGACTTAATGGTCAGCTCTTTCCAAACCGGAGCATTAACGTAATTTGCTTTGATTTTCATAATTATATTAATGTAATTATTAATTGTTCGTTATTATTATCCACGCTTAGCTGCCTTTTGCAGTGCGATATCGTATGCCTGACGGTAGTATTCGATAAACTCACCCCACAGTGCCTTCTTCGAAATCTTGTCAGCAGCAGCACGTGCTTTCTTAACCTTTGCTTCTGAGAACTTAGAGTACTTCACGATTGTATCCTTTATCTCATCAGCTACTTCTGAGTAGTTGTAGTCAGTACGGTGGATTGTCTTTACGCCATCCTCAATCTCTGATGCGCTACCTTTCACTGTGTTTGCCCAAACGCCGAAACCAGCGAGATCGGTTGTAACACATGGCACCTTGAATGCTACTGACTCAAGTGGAGTGTAGCCCCATGGCTCATAGTAAGAAGGATATACAGAGAGGTCCTTACCTATTATATAATCATAGTAAGGCATGTTGACAATGCCATCGCTGCCATCAAGATAGCAAGGAATGAAGATTATCTTCACCTTGTCCTCCTTGCGGTTCATCATATTGAAATACTTCAGCTGACCGAGTACGTTATCATGATTCATGTTATTCAGCCAGTGAGTAATCATAGGAACCTCAAGTGGTGTGTCATAAGTATCGCCGCTATTGAATCTGTCAATAAGATCCTGGCGTGGCTGACCTACCCATGCAGGAACCTCAACGAATGCTAACACATCCTTTTTAAGTTCCTTAGCGCGATTAAGACGGTTCAGCGATTCAACAAACACATCGATACCCTTATTGCGGAACTCATATCGTCCGCTGGTTCCCAATACAAGTGTATCCTCTGGGAATTCATATCCTGTAAGGCAGTTTGCAATGCGAAGCATCACCTTGCGTGCAAGCTTACGCTTCTTTGTAAACGCAGCACCCTTTGGCACGAAGTCGTTCTCGAATCCATTAGGAAGAACAACATCACATTCCTTGTCAAGGAGTTCCTTACATTCCATTGCTGTAATGTCAGAAACGGTAGTGAAAGCATCAGCATATTTAGCAGATTGCTTCTCGATAGAATGCTTTGACTCAACATTCAGCTCACGAGACATCTGGTCGCCGTTATAAGCCCAGAGGTAATCGTAGAGTGGTTTGTTGTTGCCTGCGATAGAACGTCCAATGCTGGTTGCATGTGTTGTCCATATTGTACCAACCTTTGGAAGCTTAGAGTTTACATAGAGCATACCAAGACCACACATCCATTCGTTGGCATGGTACACCACCTTCTTCTTTGATAACTTGAGATAATTGTAGAGATTCTCGACTACAAGACCTGCAGCATAAGAGAACATGCTTGCCTCGTCATAGTCGCCATAAGCATGGAGAGAGTCAACCTGATACTTTTCCCACATCTCGCCGTAAATTTCGTTCTTCTTTTCAAAATAAGGATTGAAATCAACGAGAACGGCTATTGGTTTTCCTGGAATAGTCCATCTGCCAACCTTGACCTTGAGTCCTTCAGCGTTTGCCTTTGCCTCCCAACCGTTCAGCAAGGTGCTATCTGCCTCAAAATAAGGAGACTTCTTGTCGCCCCAACAGTCAGGGCCAATAAAAATCAGTTGGTCATCAATCAGGTCGTGAAGCGTTTTTGCACGAGTTGAAAGGACCGTATAGATACCTCCAACCTTGTTACAAACTTCCCAACTTGATTCAAAAATGTAATCCGGGAACAATCTTTTCTTTTCCATCTAAAAAACTTATACTATATATAATACAATGCAAAATTACATAAAATTCCTTAATTGGACGAATACTGTAATTTTAATTTTATAGTTATAAGCTCTTTTTTGACTTATATCTATGTAACAAACAGTTACACATAATTTGTATCAAGAATAAAGATACATTCGTGGCATTTATTCCTATAACAGAATTATGCATTCACAGGACGGAATAAAGCAACGAAAAGGAGTCATTCTCTCAGTGATATCATCAGATGTCCTGTGCTTTTCTTACTGTCCGGTTATGATCATAAAAATACTGGCCTTTGCCTTTGGTAAAATGCCAGAATGAGATAGCATGTTCCGGACAATGATGGTAACATGCCATACAGGTAAGGCAACGGCCATTATGCAACCATGTCGGTGTTTTCTTACCGCTATTGTCATTCATTGCAATGTTTCCTACAGGACATGCTTTCATACATTTACCACAGCCGATGCACTTGCTGGCATCGCACTTATAGCGCTTGTCCGTAATAAGGGATTTGTAGAACACCTTACCCAATACACCACTTAAGAACCATGGCATAGTGCCGCGTTGTATTGGAAAGCGTACTGAACGGCGGTCAACGAGAATCTCTGAGAATCTTTGAAGCTGTCCGCTTGCATTCATTTTCTTCTCTGCCTCACGCAGGTCTGTATCTACATCCATAAACGGCAAACCAACGTATGACTCTGGCATAATAAGCGAACAGCATGACTGAACCTTCCATCCCTTGGCGTTGATGGCTGATTCAAGTTGCTCTGCATAAGTGCCACAACTGTCTCCTGCTGTCAGAAGGAAATAGCAATACTTCACTTCGCCTGTGATATTCAGTTTGGCAATGAATTCTGACACCATTGGCTGAACTCGCCATCCATGAACAGGCAGGCAGAAACCAACACGTTCGCCTGCATGAAGATGATAGGTGCAATCATTCATTATGGCATCAGGAATTGATACCATTCTGTCATTGGTAATCTCAGCCAAGCGCTGAGCAGCCCAATGTGTATTGCCTGTACATGAAAGATAGAATATCATAGTTAAGTTTATCAGCTACCCCACCCGACTTCATCTTATGAAACAAGTGGCAAGAATGCTTTAAATATTAATATGTATAAGCATAGAGCAAGGACGGAACTATTTCTTTTCCATGTCCTTGGCACTAAACTTCAAGTCAAGAATTACTTTTCCTGTCTTCTGCGAACGACAAACATAAGCCCATGCAAAGCCTGCCTCACGATAAATCTTTGTCTGAGGATTGGAACGTGTCTGCTCAAGTAATCCTTCGCGCAACTTAGACTTATTCTTGCTTATCATCTCCTCATCGTCTATCGGACCAGTGAAGGTGAGGTAATAATACTGTGTCTTTGTCTTTTTGTCAAAGACAAGACTGTCAGTTATCACATCATTCTCTGGAGGCGTAGGGCAAAATTTCATCGTGTATTCCTTCGACTCACGTTCAGCACGATCCTCAAGACTCTCCTGGCATGACGAAAACATCATCATTCCAACAAATGACAAGCAAACGCTTAAGTATGTTGCACTTCTAAATCTCATATAGTCAACGTATGAAACAAACAATTATTCGCTCATCAGCTTGCGTAATGCCTGAGTAAGCTGATCAGGGCAACTTGTTGGCTTATAGCCACAACGTACACCTTCAAGACGCTTAATGACATCTTCTGGACGCATACCACGAACCAGCTGAGCGATACCTGTTGTGTTACCAGCACAACCTCCTATAAACTGTACATCGCTAACAAGTCCATCATCGTCAATGCTGACGTTGATGAACTTGCTGCATGTACCAAATGTCTGATATGTAAGACTTTTCATTTACTTCATGTTGGTGTAAACACTCTGAACGTCGTCAAACTCCTCAAGCTTCTCAACCATCTTGTCGAGAGTCTCACGCTGCTCGTCGGTTACCTCTTTGAAATCGTTAGGGATATAGGTAAACTCACCACCTACGCCTTCAAAGCCCTTCTCCTCAAGAAACTTCTGAATCTGAGCGTATGACTTAGGATCGCCATAGATAGTGATTGTCTTCTCGTCCTTATCCTCGTCGTAATCCTCATCGAACTCGTCATCTACATTGAAGTCGATAAGCTCAAGGATAAGCTCGTCCATGTCAAGATCCTCTGGCTTCTTGAATGTGAATACACACTTGTGGTCGAAGAGGAATGCGAGTGAACCTGTTGTACCCATGTTACCGCCGAACTTGTTGAATACAGAACGAACGTCACCTACGGTACGTGTTGTGTTGTCTGTAAGAGTGTCAACGAATACAGCAACTCCGTGAGGGCCATATCCTTCGTATGTTACCTCCTTATAAGAACTCTTGTCCTTACCGAGGGCGTTCTTGATAGCGCGCTCGATGTTATCCTTAGGCATGTTCTCACGCTTACAT
>JAZUKC010000114.1:0-38295 GCA_045643065.1 Prevotella sp. | reverse complement strand
CGACCATTACCTAGGGCGTTGCCCTAGGCTAATGTGTAAACGGCCTTCAGCCGTAGTTATACAATATTAATATTGTGTAATTTTTGTCTCGTAACAAATGTTAATTTTGAACACCCTACCCTTCAGGGCGTAAATTTCAACTGTACAGGTCGAAATCTTTACTTAAAATCTTACTGAGAATAGAAAGACGATATTTGGTGAGGATGGTCGGGCAAAGCCCTCAAAATCTAAACTGAAAATCTGACTGAAAATCTTTACTAACTGGACAGCTTCGACATCCTAACAAAAAACCGACTGAACATCTTTAAATAAAAACACACGCAACACGTAAAATTGGGGTTGTTGACACTGAAAACCACTGTCATTAGCACTGAGTAACGGTGTCATTGGCACTGAATAGCGGTGTCATTAGTATTGAATAGCAGTGTCATTAGTATTGAATGACGAGCAATTTTCGCGAAAATTGCTCGTTATTCAATACCAATCAGCTGGCTATTCGTGCTTACATATCATGTGAAAAAGTGGTTTTTAACCTACATACCTACATAATTGCCTCGTAAGTTGCTGACAAACAGTGAAATAACCTATGTAGGCATGCTATGTATGTAGAAAAATGAACCTACATACCTACATAATCTTAATTAGTCATGGTACTGCCTTGCGGGCATGACGAACTTACTTTGTCGCCTGCTTGACAAACTCCTGGAAGGTGTCTTCGTAACCGTTGAAGATGTTGATGTCAACGGGGAAATGGATGCCTGCTACACGGCCGTCCTGAGATAACTGCCAGTAAATCAGGTGGACATCAGGCTTGTACTCACCGTAACGCGCTATCCAGATGTGGTAGTTATCCCTCAGATAAGTGCCGTTGACTACTTCGTCCGTCAGATATCTGTTGACAAACTTCTGACTAACATACAGCACCGGACGCACATGCAGCGTGCTCTCCACCAGTTCCAGCCACGCCCTCACACGGCGGAGCAACTCGTTAGGACCGCCCATAGCGTTTACCTCAGACGGTGTAGGCTCTACATCAAGCACCGGAGGCATGTCGCCGTTCTGGTATCTTGTGTTCATAAGGAAGTAGCGTGCCTGACTCACCGCGGCTGTCCTTACGGAGAAGAAATGGTAAGATCCCGTGCGATAGCCATGCTTTCGCGACTCAGCATAGTCGCCAAGGTAGTATTTGTTCCTTATCGAGATACCCTCCGTACTCTTTATGTAGATGAAAGAAATAGGGTAGTCAACAGCGCCGTCGACTCTCTTCTTTGATTGCGTTCCGAGTGATACGATACGCAGCTTGTCCCAGTTGATAGGGTAGGAGACAGGTCCTGCCGGAACCTTCTTTACCGTTGTCACCCAACGTCCCTTCACCTTTGTCCTTGTCTTCACCGTCTTCATACTGGCAGCGCGTGCCTTTCCCGATGGTTCGTGTTGCCATCTGGAGATGTCTATTCCGTAGATGTGGTTGGCGGTGTAGATAGGTTGCTCACCCTGATAGACGTTGTTCTTCCATTGTCCGGCACGCACCATGCTGTGGTCGAACAGCACACCTATGCCATGGCGGATGCGCTTCGACACGATAGAATTCTCGTACAGCGTATCCACGTATTGCCCTTCATAGTAAGTGCCGTCAGGATAGTATATCTTTGCGATGCCATCGTTGACAACGGAAAGCGTGTCTGCCTGAGAATCAGGCGAATACAGTTCGCTGAACTTGCGGTTGATAAATATGATGGCAGGTGTGTCGAACCGTCTTGTTGCTTCCGTAAGGCGCGAAATAGAGTCAAGACAGTTTACTACATATTCCCTCCTTCGCACCACGATGTCGAAGCCTTCGTCCATGATGCTATGGCTGCGCATGTAGTAGTCAATCTCTGCCAAATGCTTGCTGTATTTGTCATTGGCGGCCTGCAGGTTCTGCAGAGCAGGGTTGTCCTCGGTGTCGAATGTGATAGGAGATGTGTTGTGTGTGCTTCCTCGCATAAGCATGACAACTGCAGCCATGGCAACAAGTGCTGTCGCCATAGCAAAAAAGTGTCGTCTGCCTATGTGTCGTCCTGCTATCATGCGTGGTTTATTAGTTATGAGTTATGAGTTATTAGTTATTAGTTATTAGTTATTAGTTATGAGTTGTGAGTTAAAGGGGCAAATGTTTTCAACCGTACAGGTCGAAGTAGTTACTCATGTCCCTGTTTTTTTAAACACAGAGGCAGTATTAATTAATAATGAATAATTAATAATGAATAATTTGAAACGTGCTGCATAGAACTCTACAAACTCCGTGTCCTCTGTGCTCTCCGTGCCTCTGTGTTGAAAATAAGAGGGTGCTGAGTAGTTGCTTCTCTGTGTTAAAAAGAAAAAAACGAGACATCCAGGGCTTTCACCTTGAGTGTCTCGTTTTGGTTGTAGCACCATCGCATATATGCAACTATGCAATGGGCAGTAACCATATATATATTATAATATGGTGTGTCAGGAAATCGGAAATTACTTCTTGAGCTTAGCGTAACGGCTCATGAAGCGGTCAACGCGACCTGCTGTATCAACGAGCTTGCTCTTACCTGTGTAGAATGGGTGAGAAGAGCTTGAGATTTCAATCTTAACTACTGGGTAAGTCTCGCCTTCGAACTCAACTGTATCGTTGGTCTTGCAAGTTGACTTTGTGAGGAACATATCGCCGTTTGACATATCCTTGAAAACGACTGGACGATAGTTCTCTGGGTGAATACCTTGTTTCATTTTTTTGTTGTTTTTGTTTTAGTTTATACGATTATTGCATAAAGCGGATGCAAAATTACTGCATTTTTTCTACATACGCAAGTTTTTAGATGTTTTTTTGCTTTACAAGATGTTTTTTCTTGTTTTTTTTCGTGTTTCTCATAAACTTTTATTAATTTTGTGGCAAATTATTCTCTTTGTTAGAAGAAAATTAGAAAAGCAATAAATGACAATCATCGGTATAGCAGGTGGTACGGGTTCCGGCAAAACCACCGTGGTAAGGAAAATCGTAGAGGCTCTGCCTCCTAACTATGTGGCTGTTGTTCCGCAGGATTCGTATTACAACGATACGACCGGGATGACGGACGAGGAGCGTAAGGCGATAAACTTCGACCATCCGGATGCTTTTGACTGGAAGCTGCTGATACAGCATATATCTGACCTGCGCCAGGGAAAGAGCATTGAACAGCCAACGTATTCGTACATCCTGAGCAACCGACTACCGGAGACGATTCATGTGGAACCAAAGCCGGTGATCATCGTCGAAGGTATCATGGCTCTGGTCAATCGCCGTCTGCGTGACATGATGGATCTTAAGATTTTCGTAGATGCAGATAGCGATATCCGTCTGATTCGCAACATAGAGCGTGACACGATAGACCGAGGACGAACTGTGACAATGGTGATGGACAGGTACATCAACGTCCTGAAGCCTATGCATGATCAGTTTATTGAACCAACAAAACGCTACGCTAACATCATCCTGCCTGAGGGTGGAAGCAATATCCCAGGTATAGACATCATCTGTAAGTATATAGAGCGGATGTGTTTGGGGGAGGGTAAGGTTTAACGGTTAAGGTTTAAGGTTTAAGGTTTAAGGTTTAAGGTTGGAGGTTTTAGGTTTTAGGTTAGAGGTTAGAGGTTTTAGGTTTTAGGTTAGAGGTTTTTGGTTTGGGGTTTTATGTGACCCGAATGGACCTTAAAGAACTCTGTGCCCTCTGTGCCCTCCGTGCCTCTGTGTTAAAAAAACGTATCGCAAAATATAAACAACAAATAATAAAAGAAAATTAATGATGGAACTCGAAATCAAAACATCTGCTGAGCAGGTAACAGGTATTCTCAAAGGTCGTCTCGATACAGCAGCTTCGCAGCAGTTCTCTGCTGACATGGAGCCATTAATGGACAATGCAGATAAGCATATCGTGCTTGATTGCAGCGCCCTTGAGTTTATTTCTTCGTCAGGCCTCCGCCTCTTCCTTTCCCTCCGTAAGGCAACAATCGCTAAGGGTGGCGACGTTACTATCGTAGGTGTATCGGAAGATATCAAGCAGGTGTTCACAATCACAGGATTCTATTCTCTGTTTAAGTTTGCGTAAGCAGACGCTTATGAAAAATGTATTAAAGCTACATAATGACGTCGATGAAGTGACGATGCTGGCCGAATGGATAGAGCAAATGGGCGAACAGCTCGATTTGTCTCCGTCGGCAGTGTTCCAACTTAACCTTGCACTGGAGGAGGCTGTGGTCAACGTTATGACCTATGCCTACCCAGGTAAGACAGGTATGCCTGTCAACCTGAGTGTGGAGGATGAGGATGGCGCCATTGTGTTCCTTCTTGAAGACGAAGGAGTGGCTTTTGACCCGACAGAAATCGATAATCCTGATCTGACTCTTTCTGCCGAAGAACGCCCAATAGGAGGCTTAGGCATCTTCCTGGTGAATAACATCATGAATGATGTGTCATACCAGCGTGACGGCAACCGCAACATACTCCGAATGGTGTACGTGCCAACATAAAAGTCCCTCCCGTCCTCTCCTATGGGAGGAGAAAGTCAACATAAATAAAAACGTCTATCACACATGATAACAGACACGCTGATTTCTGGTCTTACGAATCTGTTCGCACTGTTCGGTGCAACGAAGAACGTAGATGAAAAATATGCAAAAACGACGCTTTGGGATTACCTGACGCGTCATTTTGGCATTAGGGACGTGTCTATATACATGGCGCTCTATGATGACCTCCGTGAGCTGTACGGCATGTCGCCAGATCTGGATAAGGATGCCATCATTGATGGCATCTGCATGAACTTTGCCAGTCAGCTACATGCTGAGGAACAGGCACTTATCCTGCTCCGATTGATGGAGTTCTGTGATACCCGTAAGACAAAGTTCGACCGCGACGAATATGTATTCAGAGGCATAGCCAAGCGTTTCGGAATAGACGATGAGCTATACAACGACTTCTGCTGCTTCATAGAAGACAAGGAGTCAGACCATGTGTCCATCCAGCGTTATGACAAACTCGATGGCTACATTACCGTCTTGTGGCTGCATGGGTATAACAAACTCGTCTTTACATACCACGGCAAGGACAGGCTGACAATGGATGATGTGCCGGTAATGAACGGCATGTACCAGACATGGACACAAAGTGGCGTAGTGAAAGTCCGCAAGACAGGATTGCGCATCTATTATTCTACAGCATTCCAACCTTATGCCGATGAGCATGGCAATGAGACAATAGAGTTCTGTGGAAGACATGTTGATTTCCGCTTCCCGAATAGCGATAACGGTATGCACGACTTCTCGTTCACACTGTCCAGCGGTCAGCTGCTTGCTATCATGGGAGGTTCCGGAACAGGCAAGACAACCTTGCTGTCATTGCTGAACGGTAATTTGAAACCGCAGTCAGGTACAATAACGATAAACGGTCATGCCATAGACGAACCAGAATCAAAGGCACTGATAGGATTTGTTCCACAGGACGACTTGCTTGTGGAAGAACTGACCGTCTTTGAGAACCTGATGTTCACCGCCCGACTTTGTTTCGAAGGAATGTCGGCAGAAGAGATGCATAGACGCGTCATGGATACGCTGAGCAACCTCGGACTATTGCCGATAAAGGACCTTAAGGTTGGATCGCCGCTGCAGAAGACTATCTCCGGCGGACAGCGTAAGCGACTGAACATTGCCCTTGAGTTGATTCGTGAGCCTGCTGTGCTCTTTCTTGACGAACCAACATCAGGACTCTCGTCTTCCGATACGGAAAAGGTTATCAACCTATTGAAAGAGTTGACCTATAAGGGTAAACTCGTTGTAGTAAATATCCACCAGCCTTCGAGCGATGTATATAAGATGTTCGACCGTCTTTGGTTGCTGGATAAAGGTGGTTACCCTGTGTTTGACGGTAACCCGATAGATGCTGTTACATATTTTAAGACCAAGGCAAACTATGCCGATGCCGACTCTTCTACGTGTCCGAAGTGTGGAAATGTCAACCCAGAGATTGTCCTGAACATCATTGATGAGAAGGCATTCGACGGAAGCGGACAACTTACGGACGAGCGTAAGGTGTCTCCACAAGAGTGGAACCGTATGTACATGGAAACATTGGGAGACATGCCAGAACCAGAGGTGAAGGATGTGCCACATACGGACCAGAAGAAACCAGGTGCCTTGCGGCAGTTCCTCATATACATGCAGCGCAACTACTGCACGAAGATAACCAACCTGCAGTATATCCTCATATCGTTGCTTGAGGCTCCAGTGTTGGCTGCCATCTGTGCAATGCTCACGCATTATGCTCCGCAAGAAGGCTATACCGTACTCGATAATAAGAATATGGTGTCGTATCTCTTCATGGCAGTCATTGTCGCTGTGTTCATAGGCATGAGCGGTTCGGCAGAAGAGATAATAAAGGACAGACTGTTGCTGAAGCGTGAGAAGTTCCTCTCTCTAAGCTATGGCAGCTATATCTCGTCAAAGATAATGTTCATGGCCATCAGCGTGCTTGTTCAGACGTTCCTGTTTGTCCTTGTTGGCAATGCTATCATGGGATTGTATGACCTGTTCTTCGTATGGTGGGCTGTACTTTTCGTCGTAGCATTCCTTTCCGGATTGATAGGCCTCTTGTTGTCACAATGCCTTAATTCCATCGTGGCAATATACATTTCCATACCGTTACTGCTTATACCTCAGATATTACTATGTGGCGTAGTAGTCAACTTCTCAGACCTGTCGCCACGCAGCACGACGGGCAACGTTCCGCTCGTTGGCAATCTTATTCCTTCAAGATGGGCGTATGAGGCGCTTGCCGTTTCACAGTTCAAAGACAACGAACACATGAAGGATGTGTTTGAAAAGCAGAAAGAGAAGTACGAGACGATGTACTATCGTAATGTATTCCTTTACGAAGTGCAGTCGCAGCTGGAGATGATGAACGACGAGAAATGCAACGGTAAGGCAGTCTTGCCAGAGCACATGGATGTCATTCGTAAGGCTCTGCCAACAGTTGCAGAAGTAACTGGCATGAAACTCTATGCCGGAAATTACGACTATGCCACCCTAAGGCAATATACAGATGTCGCAGACAGCATTCTGGCAGAACGTGGCAACAAGGCGACTCTCGATGAAGACCGCATAATAACAAAACGCCTGCAGACATTGGGCAAGGACGAGGTAAAGCAGATAAAGCGCGACAGGTACAACCTGCAGTTGGAAAACTTCGTTGTCAATGCAGAGACGCAGCACACTCATGACATCGTAGATGGATACATCGTGCCTCGTATGGGATATGTATATCTTACCCCAAAGAGCAATTGGGGAAGTGCTCCGTTCTATAGTTCGTCGAAGATAGTGGCAGGGAAGCAGATGCCTACGCTGTGGTTCAATATGATGGTGCTGATTCTGTACAGTTGCCTGCTTATGGCGTTGCTCTATAGCGACTGTCCAGGGCGATATATGCGAAAGGAATGATTGATTAGTAGGCGTAGTTGTTAACTGTTGACTGCTAACTGTTAACTTTTTTCGATTTATAGAATAAAAAAGTACGTTGAAAATTTGAATATTAAAATAAAAGTTGTAACTTTGTACCCAAATAAATTAAACAAATATCGATTAATAACTAAAATCAATAATAAAATCTAAGAAAAATGAAGAAATTATCTATCGTTATTGTAGCTTTCGCTGCGATGATTATGGCATCTTGTGGTGGTAAGACACAGGGTGATGCTACAGGCACTGATTCTGATTCTATCGCTAAGTCTTTTGACCAGCAGCAGATTGAGGCTGCAGTAAAGATGCATCTTGACAGCATCGCTTCTGAGATCAGTTCAAAGAAGTACACTCCTCTCTATCAGGCTATGAACGAGGGCGAGATTACTCTCACTGCTGACGAGAAGAAAGTAAAGCCAGACTATCTGATGGACGCTGCTGTTGCTAACGACCTTCAGAGTATCCTCCAGAAGTATGCTGCATTCTCTATCCTGACTACTGACAAGGCTGTTGCTAAGCTTTATGAGATGGACACAGAGGCATACGAGACAGCAAACGCAAAGCTCCTTGCTGACATCAATGATCCTGCTCTTGCTAAGCTTCAGGATAAGGGTACATTCCAGCAGATAGAGAAGGAAATCTACGAACTTGAGGAGAAGAGCGGTCGCATCAACTTCTTCTGGGTAGCTACATGTGCTGCTACTGTTGAGCAGCTCTACATCGCAAGCCAGAATGCTGACAAGTTCCTCCAGGGCTATGATGACGAGGCTGTTGCCAACATCTCTTTCCGTATCGTTCTTATCCTTGACGCTATCGAGCGCCTCTCTGTTTATGACGCAGAGATTCAGGGTCTTGCTGAGGCTATTCAGCCACTCAAGAAGATCAACGCTACAACTGTTGACGAACTGAAGAAGGAACTTTCTGAGATTAAGGACGAACTCGCTAAGACACGTAAGGAGCTCATTGACTAATCGAAACAAACATGATTGAAAATACAGAGTTCACTCCCCAGCAGATGGTGCGTGTTGAATATCTGAATAATATCTTCGGGCAGATGCAGCAGTATGAAACTGATGGCATTCTGCCCGTTGGTTTTTCTGATAAGCAACAGTTGGCTGATGAGGTAATGGAGAATCTCGCACCTGAAGCTGAGCGTCTCGGCCTCGGTACGTTGCAGTATGCCATGCTTAATCTTGCTGTCAAAATTGGTTATCCGGAAGATTACAGCAGATTAAAGCAACTGCTACAGGATTCGGAGGCAATGTGCGAAATCGTCTTCAAGACCTTTGCCCTTCCTATTAAAGCAATGCTGGATGATGCTGGCATAGAGTATTCATTCATATATAGAATGAAGTCGGTTTATTCCATCTGGCGCAAGATGCGAATAGACCATAAGCACTTTGATGATGTATATGATCTCTTTGCTACACGCATTGTCTATAAAGTGCCAGAGAGCGCGGCACCATTGACCTCACCTAACAGCCTTGATGCCTTGCCAGAGGTAGCAGCAGATAAGGAACAGCTGAACAAGGAGGTGAACATGGAACAGCTCATCTGCTGGCGCATTTACAATATCCTGTCAATGCTTTATCGCATACATCCTGACCGCATAAAGAACTGGATAACCAAGCCGAAACCATCTGGATATCAGGCATTGCAGATGACGGTCATGGGACCAGATTGCAATTGGATTGAGATTCAGATTCGCTCTGAACGTATGGACTATGAGGCAGAGTATGGTGCTGCTGCCCATTGGAAGTATAAGGCAGAAACTAACGTTAAGTAATGAATACTCCCTATTTTCTTATAGATGCAGACCTGATAGAGCGGAATCTAAAGGTGCTTCGCTCAGTAATGGACAACACCGGATGTAAGATTCTCCTGGCTCAGAAATGCTTCAGTTGCTACGGATTGTATCCGCTTATAAAGCAATATCTTGCTGGTGCTACGGCAAGCGGACTTTATGAGGCAAGGCTTTGCCATGAGGAAATGCCTGGTGCGGAGAATCATATCTTCTCTCCTGCTTATAAGTCTTGCGACTTTGATGAGATTCTCAACATCTGCGACCATATCGTATTCAACTCTCCACGTCAGCTGCAGTTGTTCGGGAAAAAGGCAAAGGACGCTGGCAAGCAAGTTGGGTTGCGAATCAATCCAGAATGCTCTACTCAGGAAGGACATGCCATATATGATCCATGTGCACCAGGTTCAAGACTCGGAACAACCATTGCTGATTTTGAAGAGGCATTGAAGCATGACGAGAGTTTGTTCGGTTTGTTGGATGGTTTACATTTTCATACTCTCTGCGAACAGAATTCAGATGACCTAAGCCGTACTCTTGATGCTGTCGAGGAGAAGTTTGGAAAATACCTGTCAGACAACCAGATAAAGTGGATAAACTTCGGTGGTGGCCATCACATTACCCGTGATGACTATGATATAGCATTGCTGGAGCAATGTATCTGCAGAATGAAGGAACGCTATCATCTGGATGTGTATCTTGAACCAGGTGAAGCTGTCGCCCTGAATGCCGGAACACTGCATACATCTGTTATGGAAGTGCAACCGAAGCAGGCAGATGGAGTGTGCAATGTTATCTTGGATATGTCTGCAGCATGCCATACTCCTGACGTTATAGAGATGCCATATACTCCGCCATTGCTTGAAGAAGAAGGTGATATCCAATATCGCTTCGGTGGTCCTACATGTCTTTCGGGAGACGTTATCGGCAAGTATAACCTGAAGCGTCAGCTGAAGGAAGGCGATGAACTCAAGTTTGGAGATATGGCAATATATTCAATGGTAAAGACCAATACATTCAACGGAATGCCATTGCCAGACATATATATAAAGAAAGGTGAATCAATAAACTTGTGGAAATCATTTGACTATAAGGATTTCAAATCAAGGATTTAGACTCGATAATCAATAGTAAAGTTAGTAAATAAACAGAATCTATCAATGAAAAAACTATTAGCAGCAGTATTTGTACTGCTAACCACTCTGACTGCCTCTGCGCAGTATGAACTTCGCTTGCTCAACCATTGGGATAACCCTAATGGTACTGTTGAGCGTGGCTTTGCAGGAAAGTCTATCTGGAAATGGGAAGAGATCCCTACAGCCAAGAAGGCAAAGCTGCCAAAGCATTTGCTTGAAAAGTATCAGGAGTATGGACGAATCAATCAGGAATGTAATATCAATGGCACTGTGCTTAACAATGTTAATGCTAAGCCAATGATGTTGTCGTCTGATATGATAAAGAAGACAGCAAAGATTGCCGATGTGCTTCGCCCTTACGGTATAAAGGTTTATGTGTCAGTCAATTTCGCTTCGCCAAAGGCACTTGGTGACCTTAAGACTGCTGACCCACTTGATGCAAAGGTGGCAGAATGGTGGAAGAAGAAAGCAGACGAGATATATAAGCTCATTCCTGACTTCGGAGGTTTCCTCGTAAAGGCAAACAGCGAAGGCGAACCAGGTCCAATGGACTATGGACGCACCCATGTCGATGGTGCCAATATGCTTGCAGCAGCTTTGCAACCACATGGAGGTATTGTCATGTGGCGTTCATTTGTCTATTCGGCAGCAGCTCCTGGCGACAATCCAAATATTGTTCATGACCGTGCCAATCAGGCTTACGATGAGTTCGTTCGCTTCGATGGCCAGTTTGCTGACAATGTCATAATACAGATAAAGAATGGTCCTATCGACTTCCAGCCACGTGAACCAGTATCGCCATTGTTCTTCAACCTGAAGAAGACAAAGATGATGGCAGAGTTCCAGATTACTCAGGAATATACAGGACACAGCATCCATACATGTTTCCTTGCTCCAATGTGGCGCGAGTTCTTTGATGTCATCAAGCAGCAGAATGTTAAGCTTGTAGGTGTTGCAGGTGTTGCTAATATTGGCGATGCGGCATGGAAACCTTATGCAAAGGACACAGGATGGAAGGATTATGAATGGACAGCAAACGAGCTGGCTATGGCCAACTGGTATGCCTTCGGACGTCTTGCCTCTGATCCAGATGCCTCGTCTTATGACATCGCACGCGATTTCCTGAAGCAACATTATACAGACGATAAGCGTTTTGTTGAGCCTGTTGCTCAGATGCTTATGAAAACACGTGAGGCTGTTGTCAACTACATGATGCCACTCGGCATTCATCACATCTTTGCCGGTAACCATCATTATGGTCCGGAACCATGGTATGCACCAGCAGGATGCCGTGAGGACTGGACACCTCCTTACTATCACAAGGCAGATGCAGCAGGCATTGGTTTCAATCGTACCACACATGGTGGTTCTGCTAATACTGCACAGTATCCAGAACCAATGCGTACAATGTACGATAATCTTTCGACCTGTCCTGAAGATTTGCTGCTCTGGTTCCATCACGTATCTTGGGACTATACCATGCGCAACGGTCTCTCGCTCTGGGACAATCTGTGCTACAAATATGACGAAGGCATTCGCCAGGCACGAGAGTTCGTAAAGACATGGGAAAGCATCAAACCTTACATCCCAGAGGATAAGTGGGTGGCACAGCTTGAGCGTCTTCGCCGTCAGGAACGCGACGCACAGTGGTGGCATGATGCTTGTCTGCAGTATTTCCAGGGATTCTCAAAGAAACCATTCCCTGCTGATATGATTGACATTCAGTTCCCTCTTGATGTTCTTAAGAACTATAGACTAAAGATAGACAACTACTCGGTTGGTGCACCAAACGAATTACCATAATGACTTGACAAGATATGAGACATAATATGTTATTGCGCATAGCGTTAGTATTTTTCGTTCTTCTGTCTTCGCTCACTCTTCATGCTCAGAATCTAAGACTGCCAAAGTTCTTTGCTGACGGCATGGTCATGCAGCGTGAGCATAAGATTCCTGTATGGGGATGGGGTGAACAAGGAAAGACGGTGAAGGTAAATCTTAACGGAAAGAATGCCTTTGCCAAAGTCAATGAAAAGGGCGAATGGAAGGTTTATCTGCCTGCAATGAAGGCTGGTGGACCTTATAACATGAGTGTTGACTATGTCAATCACGGTCAGGCGTCAACCATCTCAACGATGGAGATAACTCCTACGGTGATTACAGTTCAGAACATACTCATAGGCGATGTGTTTCTTTGCTCAGGCCAGTCGAACATGGAGTTGCCTATACGCCGTTGCATGGACGTCGTTGCCGATGAAGTAAAAGACTACGCCAATACTCAGATACGATATCTGAAGTTCCCTCATCAGTATAACTATGTAGAGCCAAACAGCGATGTCCGTACCAATGGTTGGCAGGACATTAATCCAAAGAACTGTGCAGAGGTGAGTGGCATCTGCTACTTTATGGCTCGCCATCTGCAGACAGAAAAGAATGTACCTATTGGTATTATCAATTCTGCTGTTGGCGGAACACAGGTGCAGGCATGGATGCCACGTGCTACACTCAGTACGTTCAAGGGATATCCAGAAGAACTCAGCAAGCAGAAATACCATCAGAAGAACTGGCCTGACTCAATCATGCGACTTGAGAACAAAGCCTTTGCTGACTGGGAGCGCAAGATGATGTCGCAGGACACCATTATTAATAATTGGCGTACCAAGGGCTATGACTTCAGCAACTGGCAGAAGGTTGACATCTTCTCAAAGTGGAGTCAGGGAAAGAATGGTAGCTATTGGTTCCGCAAGACTTTTATGCTCGATAAGCGACATGAGGGCAAGGCTGCCGTTATTCGTCTTGGAGCAATGAAGGATGCTGATTCCGTTTTTGTAAATGGAACCTTTGTAGGTAACACCACATACGAATATCCTCCACGTATCTATAAGATACCAGCAGGACTGCTTCGTGAGGGACAGAACGAAGTCATTGTCCATCTGATGTCACAGAGCGGCAATGCTAACTTCACTCAAGGCAAACTCTATCAGGTAGAGATAGACGATGACATCTTAAAGCTTGATAATGAGTGGTCATACGCAGTAGGCACATACATGCCACGACGTCCGTCAAGCACATACTTTGTCGATTGTCCAACAGGTCTTTATAATGCAATGATAGCACCGCTTTGCGATTTCCCTATCAAGGCTGCTATGTGGTATCAGGGCGAGTCAAACGTAGGCAATACAGAGACCTACGCTGCTATGCTTGAAGCAATGATAGGTGCATGGCGTCAGCAGTTCAAGAGCAACTTCCCAGTTGCCATTGTTCAGTTGGCTGGCTATATGGCTCGTCATGACAAACCGTTTGAAAGTGGATGGACACAGATTCGCAATCAGCAGTATAAGGCAGCACAGAATATCAAGAATGCAGGTCTGGTTTCTATCTTCGATACTGGCGAGTGGAACGATATTCATCCACAGGACAAACGAACAGCAGGCAATCGTGCCGCTCTCGTGATGCGTCGCCTTGCATACGGCGAGAAGAACCTCGTAGCAGAGGGACCAACTCCTATAAGTGCTAAAAGGGTAGGGGACAGCATCGTCATTAATTTCTCTAAGCAGACAGGCAAACTGAAGCCTATCGCAGATGGTGATATCAAGGTTACTGGAGACTATCAGTTGACCATCCCTGCCAACATAGCCACCGTAACCTTCAACATGAAGAACGGTCGCCTTCGCTATGCATGGGACGACTATCCTGTCTGCATTATCTATAATGAACAGGGTATTCCGGCTCCCCAGTTTGATATAGAAATAAAATAGCCCCAACCAAGGCCCCCTCCCAGCGCATCCCCCACCTACCCCAGCAAACTGGCCCTTCCCTTGGGGGGAGGCGTTGTATATAGTAGAATATCAATAACATAACAATAAAAGAAAGGAAATTATGAGAAGGTTTTACATGAAGAGAGCACTCCTGCTTATTAGTGCATTACTTGTTTGCTTGGCATCGGAAGCTTATGTAGTGATTGGTAGTAAATCAATTAGAAAAGTAACGACTGAGGTGTACACTCCAGAGAACAATAGTGAACTGAAACGTGGCACGATAACAGTCGATATACCCCAAAATTCTATCACTCTCGATAATTGTACTTTGGAGGCAGACATAAAGATTTACTGTGATGATCTATTAGGTGAAGTGATAAATGTTTATGTTAAGGGAAATTGCCAGATTGGTAGTTTCAAGTTTGAATCTAGCGCACTTCTAACTACTAGAACGTGTCTGATTTCTGGAACGGCTGATGCTTCTTTGAAAGCAACCATTATTATGGTTTCTTCTAGCGGAAACAAACAATTAGTTATAAAGGATCTTAAGTTGGTGCTCCCTTACGTTTCAGAATCAGGATATTCTATAAGAGCCTATGCTGATGATGGTAGTGATGCAATAAATCATTATTTATTCATTGAGAACAGCGAAATTGTTGCTTATGGTAAAATTTGTGGTTTCGGTGGTCTGGTACTGAGAGATTGCTATATAGAAGAACCTATTGAATGCTTCCAAGACAAAGGAGCAATAAAGAAAGTATATGAGGTAATACTTGCAGGTTACTATAATAGAGAGATTCGCCCTTACCAGCCTACAGAGACAGCCCCAATACACATTGTGAAAGATAAGGACTACCTATATGAGGTGAATAATGTTCGTGTTAAGGCAAGAAATGCGCGAGATGTACTGGGTAATGGCAAGGTAAATTATTCTTCTCTTACTAACACGCTCTACCTTGACAATCTTAACTTGACAGCGTCCAATAGTAATAACAGCGGCATTGCCACTTATACAGCAGAGAATGGTCCGTTGACCATAATGTGTAAGGGCGATAATACTATATCTGGCTTTAGTGATGGCATATTCTCAGACTACGGTAATGTTATAATCAAGGGTGCAGATAATAGTTCTACACTCACTATTGATGGATGCCAAACTGGCATTTACTTTGATGGAAACGACCTGACGGTATCAGATAATGTGAAGCTTACGATTCAGAATTGTCAGGGCTCTGCTCTAAGCCTGGCTAGTGGATCGCTTACTGTTAATTCTACTTTGATACTTAAGGGCAATGGAAATGCAAATACAGCAATTGGCATTGGCTCTCTCTCACTCGGTACAGGCTTCAGTATAGAGAATGGTGTCACATACAAAGGCGATACATTTGTTGACTCTGACGAAAGTGTGACAAAGGGCGATGTCATCATCGGTGATGACACTGTAACTGGTATTACATCCGTTAATACAACGCCATCTACAGTTTCCGCCTACGACCTTACTGGCCGACAAGTACCAACTGCGTATAAGGGAATCGTCATAAAGAACGGCAAGAAGTTCGTGCAATAGAGGCCTCTCCCCAGCATTCCCCAATAGGGAAAGAGTATCTACGTCTGGAAGACGCCACCTTGCTGAACACTAAACACATACGCTGAGACGAGGTAGCGTCTTCCAGACGTTTACCGGACACCAATAATTTAGAATATACAAAACAGGGCATACGACTGAAAAATCGTATGCCCTGTTTCTATAAAGTTCCACTTTCCCCTGAGGGGGAGAGAGGCTATGGCACCAGCACCGGATTCTCGTCCACCTGCCATGGAAGGCCCCACTTGTTCAGAGCGTCCATGTATGGATCTGGGTCAAACTCCTCTACGTTGAAGACACCTGGCTTCTTCCAGAGTCCCTGAAGAACCATTGCTGTACCAATCATTGCAGGAACGCCGGTGGTGTAAGAGATAGCCTGAGAGCCAACCTCCTTGTAACACTCCTGATGGTCGCATACATTATATATATATATGGTCTTCTCCTTGCCGTCCTTTATACCGGTAAAGATACAGCCGATGTTTGTCTTGCCTACTGTGCGAGGACCAAGCGATGCTGGGTCAGGAAGCAAAGTGCGGAGGAACTGGATAGGAACAATCTGCTGACCGTTGTACTCAACAGGCTCAGTACCAAGCATTCCCACGTTCTCCAGACACTTCATGTGAGTGAGATAAGCCTGACCGAAGGTCATGAAGAAACGGATGCGCTTAACGCCAGGTATGTTCTGGGCGAGCGATTCAATCTCTTCGTGGTGGAGCAAGTACATGTCTTTCTCTCCAACGCCATCAAAGTTGTATGTGCGATGAATCTCCATTGGCTCCGTCTCTACCCAATGGCCGTCCTCCCAGTAAGAGCCGTTGGCACTAACCTCACGAAGGTTAATCTCTGGGTTGAAGTTCGTTGCGAATGGATAACCATGGTCACCACCGTTGCAGTCAAGGATGTCGATGGTGTGAATCTCATCGAAATAATGCTTCAGAGCGTAGGCAGAGAATACGCTTGTAACACCAGGATCGAAGCCAGTGCCGAGCAAAGCAGTGATGCCAGCCTGCTCAAAGCGCTGCTTGTAAGCCCACTGCCATGAGTAGTCGAAATAAGCGGTGAAGCCCTTTTCCTTGCAACGAGCCTCGTAGATGGCACGCCACTCAGGGTCGTTCGTGTCCTCACACTCATAGTTGGCAGTGTCAACGTAGTCAACACCACATGCCAGACAAGCATCCATAATGGTCAGATCCTGATATGGCAGAGCGAGGTTCAGAACGATGTCAGGCTTTACGTCGTTGATCAAGGCCTTCAGTTCCTCTACGTTGTCAGCATCTACCTGACGTGTTGTCACTACAGCCTTGCAGTTCTGACTCTCTAACTTCTCTTTGAGTGCATCGCACTTGCTTACGGTACGTGAAGCAATACAGATCTCACCGAATACCTCGGAGTTCTGTGCACATTTCTGGATGGCAACGCCAGCAACGCCGCCACATCCAATGACCAATACTTTCTTTCCCAATTTCTTGTTTTATTATTTGTTTATATTGTTATGTCAATGCGCACCTGTTTTTTGAAACACAGAGACATCGAGAGCACAGAGGACACGGAGTTATGGAGTGCTATGCAGTATGATTTTACTCCGAATGGACCTCAAAAATCTCAAAATATCTCTGTGAACTCTATGTCCTCTGTGTCTCTATGTTAAAAAAATACAGAGGACCTGAGCAGATGCATACTTGTGATATTCGGCACAAAGTTAGTAAATTATTTTCGAATTGCAAAATTATTGTGCTAAAAAACATGAAAAAGCAATATAATCGTCATGCAGAAAGAATTATGACGAAAACTTTTGCCGTTTAGGAAAAAAACTGTATCTTTGCAAGAGCAATAAACAAACTAAAACCTAACAGAACAGATGAAAACAGTAAACTTAAAGACCTGTAGCAACGAGGTCGAGGCCGAGATGCTGAAATCTGTCCTCGAAGCAGAGGGCATCAAATGCTTCCTGAGCAATGTTACGATGAGTGGATACCCTCCGATGAGTGGCGTTGACGTGCATGTCAGCGAGGAAGACTATCCTCGTGCTTACGAAATAGCGAAGGCATCGGCGCAAGCGAAAGAGGAAACGGAGAAGATGGACAAGGCGGAGACGAATCTCAATGACATTCTGACACATGCCCTGTTCTATTTCATTGGTTTCCCTGCCGTAATGATGTTGATCGACATGTTCACTGGTAGGGATCGTGGATGGCTGTATTATGTCATTCAGGGACTGTTCTTCTCGCTCTTCATGTCAGCCTTCCGCTACTTCGATCTTAAGCGAAGAAGTCGTAAGAAGTAGCCTTTCATGATGTGAATCGTAGTCTTTTATGATGTGAAAGGTAGCAGTTTATGCAGTAAAGACTCAGTAATTAGAATGTAATTACTGAGTCTTTATGTTGTAATTACTGAGTCTTTACACTGTAATTACTCAGTCTTTACATTATGAATCGATATGAATTGGGTGATAAAAGGTAGGGAAACGGATTATGAAAAGCTTCCAATTTTTACTTTGATTTTGCGCCCAGAAAGGGCAGAGTGTTCAAATTTTTAAAATAAAATAGAGTTATTCGGCTGAAGGCCGAGAATATATATAGCCTAGGGCAGCGCCCTAGGTATCAATGACATACCACCTATCTACGCTGCAACGCAGCATAACAATATTGGTCGCGTTTTTGTGTTATGCCGCGATGCGGCGTGATATTGTGGGCCATTTGTTACCTAGGGCGCTGCCCTAGGCTATATATGTTCTCGGCCTTCAGCCGTAGTATAATTATGTCTCGCAACAAATGCAAACTTTGAACACTAATAAAGCATAATGATCACAAGCCAACGAAAGACAAACATCAATAGAAAAAAATAGATAAAAACAACTATTTTTCATTATTTTTCTCTATTGATATTTTTAATAATCCTCACCGTTGGTCACTTTGTATTTTAGTGCCTAAATTTTGAACAACCCTATCTGAAAGGGCTGTCGCTTTGTGTTCATGGTCCTGGACGTTGCCCTGGGCTATGTACTTATTGCCCTTGCAGGGCGTGCGTATTCAACTGTACAAGGTGAAATGATTTATTTGCTTTCGCAAGTTAAACTCCTGCCTGGCGACCAGCACTATTTCTTACACCTTATATATATACCCGCTAACGTGGCATGCGCACCGAAATCATCACACGGTCCGGCCTCCGGGTTCAGGCGTTTTACAAATAATAGTTTATCATAAACCCACGCACGGAAGTGGAAATTGCCTACCTTGCCGGTGAAAGTGTTGCCGTTGAAGGTCGCTTTGCCCTCACCCTCGGCAATGTTTGGCGTCACCTGACACATATACCACTTAAAAGTGTTGCCGCTTTTCGATATCTGTGCCGAACCGCCATGCTCTGGAAAGCTCTGGTTTCCACTATCGTATGAGAACTCAAACTTACCGATGATGTTGCTCGCCGTAGCAGGAATGATGCGCGACTTGCCCTCAGGCAGAGAGAATGTTGTTGCTACCATATTGCTCATTACCAACTGTTTGTCGTTCAAGTTCCAGCTACCGCTAATCAGTTTTGCGCCTTTTTGCTCGATGTAGAACGACCCGCAGACCTTCGTACCGTCGTATTCGTCGAGGATAAGCGTCTTCGAACCGTTCTGCTCTGAGATACATTCGCCATAGACAGGCAGCTTCCTTATGGAACCATTACGCCTGTAATAGGTCGTCTCGCCTACGACAAGACCATTGATATTTTCCTCCACTTCGAGTTTGAACGAGATGTTGCTGCCTAACTTTCCTTTCCATGCGTAGCGTCCGTTGATGGTAAGTGCTGAGGCATCGAGGGAGAATAGCAAAGCCGTTAGAATGAGAGCAATAGAGATAATGTGTTTCATCTTTCTGTCTTTGTTGATAAAAGGGTTAGCGATTTTGTTTTGTTACTTCTGCATGCAAAGTTACAAAAAATAATGATTCGGCAAACATTTTGGTATGAAAAATAGCAAAACTTTTATTCTGAGATATGTTTATGTACCCTGCTGATGTTCAAATTGCGGACCACTTTTATGTATTTTTATTCGGTATTTATTAAAAATTACCGCAAATTCGTAAATTTTTGGCGTTATTATGCGTAAAAATGTAAATTACAAAGAAATTTTGTGTATCTTTGCGCATTGATAAAAATGAAGAGGATAGTAGCATACATATTACCCCTTTTGCTGGTCATGATAATGGCCGGCTGTAACCATATACGCATCAGAGGAGGCTCGTCGGCCGACAGTGCGAGT
This sequence comes from Prevotella sp., assembly GCA_045643065.1. Taxonomy (GTDB): domain Bacteria; phylum Bacteroidota; class Bacteroidia; order Bacteroidales; family Bacteroidaceae; genus Prevotella. Next base: position 18,278 of record JAZUKC010000114.1, on the reverse strand, counting down.
ATCAATAAGATTATCAATCGGCAGAAAGTGGGCGAGGAATTGCGCAATAAGGGCGACTTCTACGCTGCCATTGCCCAGCACGATACCTGCATAAACATGTCTCGGGAAGTGGATGACACGATGCAACTCATTGTTGCACTCAATCAGCAAGGCACAAACTACCGTCGCATCGGCGACCTGAAAGAGGCGTCAAACTATCACTATGCCGCACTCGAACTCTGCGACCATTTCTCCGATAAGACGTCGTATGCGGCTGTGAAAAACACAGTTAAGTCGCTGAATGGACTTGGAAACGTGCTCATGACGTTAGGAAACCTTGAGGCAGCAGATGTCCTTTTCAGGCGTGCCCTTGAGGGAGAGACGAAGCTGGAAAGCCATACCGGAATGGCAATCAATCTGGCTAATCTTGGAAGCATAAAGCAGAAACAGGGCAATCTGGATTCTGCCCGTATATATTATAATAGGTCGATGGAGCAGAATCGTAAGGATAACAACGCCGTCGGCATAAGCCTCTGCTACCAGTATCTTGGCAAACTCGATGAAATATCTGGCAGAATCCCTTCTGCAGCAGAGAACTACAAGCTCAGTTATACTACCGGAGTGGCAACCGGCGACATCTGGCACTGGCTCGAACCATGCAGCGCCCTTGCCGAACTCTATATCAACACCCATCGCCTTGACTCTGCACAACACTTTGTAGATGAGACAATTAAGGCTGCACAGCAGATAAAATCCATGGAACATCTTGCCCAAGCCTACATGCTCAGGGCAAAACTGGAGGAGCAGAAAGGACAGACGGCGCAGGCATTTGCCGACTTCAAGCGCGGACATGCCTATGAAGATAGCATCCTAAATGCAGCGAACAGCGAGCATGTGCATAACCTGCGAATGGACTATGAGACAAAACGACATGCCGAAGAGGTAAGGAAATCGGAAGAGAAAGCAGCCTTCGAACACTCCGTTACGGTGCTCGTCTGCGTCTCTGCCGTATTGTTTATCTTTATACTTATCTTTGTTGTAATCATGCAGTTACGTGCATATAGAGCTCGTAACGAAGCCTCTCGCACTCTGGCTGAGGTGAACGAACAACTGCGTAAGGCAAGCAACGAGCGACAACTATTCTATCGTGGCATCACCCATCAGTTGAGAACGCCACTTACCGTAGTGCTCGGCATGATGCAACAGTTGCGGAAACACATCCCCGCCAACGACAAGGAAGGCATCGCTGACCTTGATGCTGCACAGCGACAGTCAGGCGAACTGCTGCAACTTGTCACCCGACTGATAAACGCATCGAAGGAAGGCGACATCGGAGTGCTTAACGAACACGCCATGTCTGAGATTCCGCCTGCCACCATTCCTGCACCTGTCAATACTTCAACACAACCGGAACCAAAGGATACAGTGCAACCTGCACAGCCAGAAAGCACACCGATCGACGGCGAAGAACCTCTGGGTGAGGGAGACAATGCTCCGCTTGTCCTTGTCGTTGAAGACAATGACGACGTGGCAATGCTGGTGTGCAATGCCTTCATGGGTGAGGGCTATCGCACGAAACGTGCCGTCGATGGCGTTGATGCACTGAAGATGTTGGAGGCAGATCTGCCTGATCTCGTCGTGACGGATATCGCTATGCCGAACATGAATGGCTTGGAACTCATGAAACACATACGTGCCGACAACGACATGAACCATCTTCCTATCATCGTTGCCTCTGCACGCGTGGAGGATAGCGACCGCATAGAAGGCATAAATGCTGGTGCAGAGGTCTATCTGGCAAAGCCGTTCATCGTTGACGAACTGTTGCTTCGCGCTCAGAAACTCATAGAACAGCGTGCCCTTCTCAGGCGAAAGTTCATGAGTGCCGATGGCAGTCTCGATGCCGATGTGCCTGATATGCTGGACGAGGGAGAGCGTGAGTTCCTGGAGAATCTTAACGAAGTGATTGACGAAAATCTGATGCAGAGCAACCTGAACAGCACCATTCTGAGTCAGCTTATGTTCATCAGCCGTTCTCAACTCAACAGAAAGATAAAGAATCTTACAGACATGGACACTACGCACTATATCCGTGAGCGAAGGATACAGAAGGTGAAGAGTCTGCTGCTGCATACGAACAAGACAATAGGCGAGATAGAGGTGGCATGCGGATATGACACTCAGGGCTATCTCTCGAGGATGTTCCGACAGGAGACAGGCATGACTCCTTCTGCTTATCGCAGACAAATGCGTGAGAAATAGCATTTTGCGCACGTAGTACATATTTTTGCGCACGTAGTACATAAAGCATTTACGGAAATGCTGTACCTTTGCAACCATGAACTATGATGTGAATGTTATAATGAGAAAGTTTGTGGAGGCACAGCTGTCTTCTACACCTTTCTATCTCAATCCACACTGTACGGTTGGAATGCTTGCAAAGAAACTCGGCACAAACCGCACGTATCTCTCACGTTTCATCAACGAGGAGTGTGACACGAACTATGAGGGACTCATGCGGCGTTTGCGCTTAGCCTATGCCGAACGGTTGATGCATGACCATCCGGAGTGGCCTTTCGTGTATGTTGCCAACCGTTCCGGATTCAATTCTGATACTACTTTCCGCAAGGCTTTCTTTGAGAAATATGGCATGTCTCCTCGTGACTACATACTGAGACATGGCAAGATGTGATGGTGTTTGGTTGTTTAGTTGTTTAGTTAATACTACATAGCACTCCTTTTTTTATTAACACAGAGGCACAGAGGACACAGAGGACACGGAGTTTTTTGAGTTCCATTCGGATGCGTTAAAGTCTTGACGTGCTGCATAGAACTCAAAAACCTCTGTTTCCTCTGTGTCCTTTGTGCCTCTGTGTTAAAAAACAACTGACCAGAGTAACTGTTTGCAAATCGTTGTTAACTGTTAAAAGATTTGGTTATGATAAAAATAATGTGTATCTTTGCAGAATAAATGAAAATTCAGAACACTTAATATTATTATTTAGGAAATATGAAAAAGAATCTTGAGACAATCTGCATACACGGCGGATGGAAAGCAACCAAGGGCGAACCACAGCAGTTGCCTATCATACAGAGCACTACATTCAAATATGATACCAGCGACCAGATGGCTCGTCTCTTTGACCTTAAGGACGAAGGATATTTCTATACACGTCTGGCAAATCCTACCAACGATGCTGTTGCTAAGAAAATATGCGCACTGGAGGGTGGCGTTGGTGCCATGCTGACATCAAGCGGACAGGCAGCAAACTTCTATGCTGTGTTCAACATCTGTCAGGCTGGCGATCATTTTATTACATCAAACAACATCTATGGTGGTACGTTCAACCTCTTCGGTGTAACGATGAAGAAGCTCGGCATTGAGTGTACGTTCGTTGATCCAGAATGGGATGATGAGAAGATAGAGGCTTGCTTCAAGCCAAACACCAAGTGCTTCTTCGGCGTAACAATCTCTAACCCTGGTGGCAATGTCTTTGATATTGAGCGCTTTGCCAATATGGCACATAAGCATGGCGTGCCTCTCATCGTGGACAACACCTTCGCTACACCTATCAACTGCCGCCCATTCGAGTGGGGCTGCGACATCGTTACCCATTCTACGACAAAGTATATGGACGGTCATGCGTGTCAGGTTGGTGGTTGTGTCGTTGACTCTGGCAACTTCGACTGGGACGCACAGGCAGAGAAGTTCCCTGGACTTACTACCCCTGACGAGTCATACCATGGACTTACCTATACGAAGTCATTCGGCAAGATGGCATACATGACAAAGCTTGTTGCACAGCTTATGCGCGACCTCGGAAGCATCCCTTCTCCTCAGAACTCATTCCTGCTGAACCTTGGTCTTGAGACTCTCGCTCTTCGTGTGCGCCAGCATTGCAGCAATGCGCAAAAGGTGGCAGAATGGCTTGAGCAGAATCCACGTGTGGGATGGGTGAACTACTGCGGTCTGCCTTCAAACAAGTATTACCCTCTTGCTCAGAAGTACATGCCAAACGGTTCGTGCGGTGTGATTGCCTTTGGTCTGAAGGGAACACGTGAGGATGCTATCCGCTTCATGGATAGCCTTGACTTTATCTCTATCGTGACGCACGTTGCTGATGCGCGTACCTGTGTGCTCCATCCTGCAAGTCACACTCATCGTCAGCTGACTGACGAACAGCTGAAGGAAGCTGGCGTAGCACCTGATCTTGTTCGTCTCTCTGTAGGCATAGAGAGTGCTGAGGACATCATTGCTGACCTTGAGCAGGCAATGGCGCGCATTGCTAATTAATAATTAATAATGAATAATGAATAATTAGGAGTTAGGGAGTGCCATCCGGTTGGGTGTAATTCGTAATTAATAAAATGGCGCTGATGTGGTTAATTGATCAGATATGTGCCCCGGAGGTAAACACTCTTGGGGCATTCTTTAAGTTGGCGTTGAGTCTTCTGCTTGGCGCGATTGTCGGATTGGAACGCCGACATAAGGGGCAGATAGCGGGTATGCGAACATTTGCGCTCATCTCGATGGGTGCCACGCTTGCCATGCTTGTCTCCATCTACATTCCTCAGGAGTATATGGGGCTGAAGAATGGTGACCCTGGTCGCATTGCTGCGCAGGTGATCTCGGGCATTGGTTTCCTTGGTGCTGGTGCTATCATACAGATGAAGGGTTCGGTTCGTGGACTTACCACTGCTGCTGGCATCTGGATGACGGCGTGTATCGGTCTGGCTGTGGGTGCGGGTATGTATCTTGTGGCATGCCTTGCCTGTCTGCTGATCATCGTCGTGCTATTGTTGCTTGACCTTTTGGAGAAGCACTGGCTTCGTGGTGCAGAGTTGAAGATTGTGCGTCTGAAGGTAAGCACGATAGTGAAGGATGCGTCTGTATATCGTGAAATATTCCGTAACTACAAGGTGCATATCTCCGATGAGTTTTTCCGCTATAACTATGCTCAGGGTGAGACGACGATAAACTATCTTGTGAGGAGCAAGGACGACACTGACTTCGTTGGGTTGTTTGAGGATATCCATAATGCGGGTAATGTGCTATCGCTGACACTGACAAACGAAATGAATAACTGATGACAAAGTTTGAACAAGAAATAAGGACTGACCTCCATCGTTATCTGATGGTGGAAGGAAAGGTGGGCGAACGTCTGCCTGAGACTGTTGACATTGAGGATAAATGGAAGTCAATAGGGGAGGCTTATCTCCCTGATGGCATCCGTGAGTTTAATGGTTATCCAAAGGTATCGTTAGGTTGGATGATGTATATCGGTATGGCTGTAGCTAAGCTGTGGGACGATGACTGGGAGAAGTATTCTGCTGTAGAGAATCTGTACGTCTCGTTGCGCGACAAGCGTGGTTATGACAACATGGACGAATATATCCGTGAGGATATCCTGGGACTGAAGGGTGCTGATTACGCCAACATGGAGCATCTTGTCTCTGAATGTGCATCACGCACGCATAGCCGCTTGTATCACGCAGGCTTTGAGCCAGGAACTAAGGCTGCATTCCAAGCATATATAGAATGCCTGCACCAACTATATCTGATGGGTGCTGCCGTACAACTTAACGAGATGGGCTACTATCTCGCTAAGGCATGAGGGGGGAGATTAAGAGATTAAGAAATTAAGAGATTAAGAAATTAAGTGGGTGCGTTCTTCTTAACACAGAGGCACAAAGGACACAGAGAGCACGGAGTTTTTTAGAGTTCTATGCAGTACGTTTTTGTTCCGCATGGACCTTAAAAAATCTCCGTGCTCTCTGTGTCCTTTGTGTCTCTGTGTTAATTAAACTGTAAAGCAGAAAGACGCTTTCCTTCGTTGCCTATAATCCAGAACTTGCCATCCTCAATAAGCAAGGCGCGACTCCTGTTCTTCTTACGGTTCTCAGCGTTATCCACGTTCACGCCTATGACACGTCCTTCGTGGAAAGTGTTTACATCGTCGAAGATAGTGTGTCCCACGATGATACGCTCTGCATCGTAGCGTTTGAGAATCATGTTGAGAGTGTCAGACGCAATAGGATGGTATTTCTCGTCATCACGTACCAGTCCTCTGTACCAGATAGGACCATCGGAACCATGGAGCATATATGTGGTGCTGCCTGATGCCTTACGTTCTGCTCTGCGCTTGTAGAGACCGAGAGGCATCAGCGAGTTTACCTCTGGGATGGTTAGTCCTGAGTCATACAGCGTACGACTTAAACCAGCATGTACCAGTATGTTACGTCCTATGCGCTCAATGGTGTTTCGCGTAGTGATCCATCTTCCTAACTCCGAACGCTGAGAGAAAAAATAATTGTACTTTACGTTGAGAATGTCTGCCAGCTTGGTGTATTTTGGACGGGTGTAACGAAGGTCGTTCATCAGTACCAATGGTTCGTGGTTGCCCATCATGAAATGAACTGCACCACCCGCCTCAGCAGCCTGCGCCTCAAGTTTGTAAAGTAGCCAATAGATAGCTGTTGCATCGTCACCACGATCCATCACATCGCCAATGAGAGCCAGATGTCCGTTGCCGTATGTCCAGTCGCATTTGTCGTTGATGATGCCATTGGCACTGAGAAGGTCATAGAAGCAATCGAAGTTGGCGTGAGGGTCAGAAGTGATGAAGAGTTTCTTTGGCATGGCATTGTCCCATGCTGGTTGCTGAACATGGTGCAACTTCACATCAAACGAATGGCGGCCATCTGAAGTCGTGACCTTGAAAGAGTAGTTAGATGGCATCGCAGACAGATGCTCCTTGACAATCTTTCCTTCTGTAGTAACGCTTGTTATTGTTGCTCCCGTGCCTAATGAGTCATAGACGATGTAGGGACCGTCTGCCGTTAGTGCCTCACTCTGTGCCCATGCCGATGCATGGATGAAGAATAAGGTGGTTAGGATGAAGTGTTTCAAATAATTCATAAGGTGTTTGATGGGGGATAATAGTTTAAGGAGTCAGGATTTATATGTCCTGACTCCTTAAAAAATAGATGTTTAGTAACCTTCGTTCTGCTTGATGTTAGAGTTAGCATCTGTCTCGCTGATAGGGATAGGAAGAACTGCCAACTTTGAGTTCCAGTTGAACTTCTTTGCCTCGTTCATCATACCAAGATGCTTGGTGCTACTGATGGTAGAGTTCGTAACATCAGCATCCTTGCGTTCAACGTAACCGCCATCACGAAGAGCATCGAACATGCGATGGCCCTCGCCAAAGAGTTCCTTACGACGCTCTGTCATAACGCGGTCGAGAGTAACGTCACCAAGTTCGTTAGCAGGGTTAGCACGCTTAACGATTTCACCGAGATACTCCTTAGCCTTGTCAGATTTATTGGTCTTGACTGCTGCCTCTGCTGCGTTGAGGTATGCCTCAGAGAGACGGATGAGAGGAATGTTGGCATCCTGAATGAGCTTGTTGCCCTGTGGCTGGAACTTGTTACAGTAAGCACGCTTGCTTGAAACCTTCATGAGTTTTGTGCGAACGTCCTTGCTGTCTTCCATCATCATTGAGTAGAAGCTTGAGGTGCAGATGATGTCCTTGTAACCACTTGCGCTGTGCAGGTAGCCGAGAGCCTCCTTGCCAGGAGAGTCGTCAGTAAGGTTGATGATCTCGAGCAGGACCTCGCCAGGAGCAGAAGCACTTGCATCGTTAGCCCATGCTGTAGCATACTCACTGTTAGTCCAAAGCTTGTAGCCTGCCTTCTTTGCACCAGCGATAGCCTCCTCTGCAGCAGCGAGTGCCTTAGCGTCATCACCATGATAGAGATAAACGCGGCTGAGGAGAGTGAGCACAGCAAAGCGGTTGATCTTACCCTTTGCAAAAGCGTTGCCATACTCGTTGTCCATCAGTTTGCTGGCAGCCTCAAGGTCAGCGATGATCTGATTGTAGTCCTCAGCAACAGTGTTGCGTGAAGGCTTAGCGTCCTTGTCGAGCACTGTTGTTACTACTGGCACACCAAGACCAGCGCCGTTGTCCTTCTTGTAAGGATAGCCAAAGAGGCGTGTGAGGTCGAAGAGGAACATGCCACGCAGAGCAAGTGCCTGACCTTTGTAAGAATCGCGCAGGGCAGTATCGTCAGTTGCTACGTTGTCGATGTTGCAGATGATGTTGTTGCACGCACCAATCATTGAGTAAGGATATTCCCAGTAAGAAGTCTTCACCGTGTTCTTGGTGTAGTTGTGCAGATAAGCATCGCCAGTACGCTTTGTCTCTGAATAAGCCTGCATGTCATCGCCTGCTGCGTCTGCATAGTAAACCAGACGTCCTGAGTAGGCGTAGGCATCCTGCATGGTGCTGTAGATGCCGTTGAGCGAAGCATAGCAGTCTTGTATGTTCTGAATGGCAGTCTCCGTCTGTATCGATGTTGATGGTTCCTGATTCAGCCATTCATCGCCACATGAAGTGAGCATAGCTGCACCCACGAGGCAAATAGCTATATATTTTTTCATTCGTTTTTTTATTTTATTATTAGTTTACGAAGTTTCGAGGTTTCGATTATCCCTCCCCCTTTACAGGGGGGCGGGGGACTTTTAGAATCCGAGATCTATACCGAAGGTGATAGTCTTCAGTGGAGGAGTACCCCAGATTGTAGAACCAGCGTATGTTGCCTCTGGATCGTAGAAGTCGTAAGCAGCAAATGTCAGGAGGTTATTGCCTGATGCATAGATACGGCACTTCTCGAAACCGATGCTGCGGAGCCACTGCTTTGGCAGAGAGAAACCGAAGGTGAGGTTACGGAGGCGGATGTAGTCAGTAGTATGTACGCTACGTGTGTTCTGATAATAGTCAGACATGATGTAGTCAGCGTTGTAGTCGAGACGCTCGATGTTGGTGATGTCGCCTGGCTTCTTCCATGCGTCAGCATAGTAGATAGGGAGGTTAAGGTCGGCATCGTAGCCACGGTGGTCAACCTTCTGTGTCCACTTGTCGTGAGCATATCCACCAAACTGGAAGCTGAAGTTGAACGAGAGGTCGAACCACTTGTAACGCAGTGTGTTGATGAAACCACCAGTCAGCGTTGGCTCTGCGTGCTTGTATTCAATGCGGTCGCACTTCTCAAGTTCTTCGGTTGCCTCATGGTCGATAACATTGCCGTTGGCATCCTTGGTGTTGGTGTAGAACATAGGGTTACCATTCTCTGGGTTGATACCAGCAAACTCATAGAGATAGAAAGTGCGGTAAGGCAGGCCAATCTTATGGATCTGTACGCCGCTGACAATCTGTGTCTGAGTGCCGTCAAGTTCCATTACCTCATTGCTGTTGTGAGCGATGTTGAGTGTTGACTTCCAAGAGAAATCCTTTGTCTTGAAGATGTCAGCAGAGAGTTCTACCTCAATACCCTGATTGCGCACCTTACCAATATTATAAAGGTAAGAAGAGAAACCTGTTACCATAGAGATAGGGTAGTCCATGAGCAGGTCCTTAGTTGTACGTGTATAATATTCAACGGTGAGGTTGAGACGGTCAAAGAACTGGAGGTCAAGACCGATGTTGAAGTTATGGTTCTTCTCCCACTTCAGGTCGTTGTTTGCTATCTGTGATGGGTAGATACCAGGCTCGCCGTTGTAGTTGGCTGTGAGAGAGCTGAGGCCCATGTAGCCGTAGTAGTCAGAAGGCAGAGTACCGTTGATACCGTAAGAAGCACGAAGCTTACCATCTGTGAGCCAGTTCTTTGCAGAGTCCATGAAACCCTCCTCGATGAATCGCCATGCTGCCGATGCCGACCAGAAGTTACCCCAACGGCTCTGCTCAGCGAGGCGTGACGAGCCATCGATACGGTAGCTTAAGCCAGCGAAGTACTTGTTCTGGAAATCATAGTTGGCACGTGCAAGGTAAGAGACGATGCGTGTGCAGTTGTCGCTGCCTGCGCCACCTGATACGAGAGCGCCATTGCTGATAACGTGCTTGTCGTAAGTAGCAAAGTTCTGCGACTCAACGCCGATGTACGAACGCTTCTGGTCGTCAACCTCATAACCAGCAAGGAGATCAAGGTTGTGATCGTTGTTCCATGTGTGGCGGTAGGTAAGCTGATTTGCCCAAACAAGCTTCTTGCGCTCGTATGAGTAGTCCTCCTCAAGACCGTTGTAGTCATCACCGTTTGAAGTGCGAGGGTCATACCAGTTGCGCGACTTGTTCATCTGGAAGTCGTAGCTTACTGTTGACTTCAGCTTAAGGTCCTTGATGAACTCATATTCGCCCCAGAGTGTTGTCATATAGCGGGTAACGTACTCCTTCTTTGAATCATACTCCATAGAGAGCAGAGGGTTACGGTCGCCATTGCCAATGAAGTCGCGGTTCCATGAACCATCCTCGTTATATACAGGGTCAGATGGAGTCACCTTGCTCACAGTAGAATAGAAAGGCGAGGTGTAGCTTGTACCCTCAGAGAAAGCATCCTGCTTCACGTCAGAGAACATCATGTTCATGCCGAAGGTGAGGTGCTTTGTTGCCTTGAACTCAGTGTTCATGCGTGCAGAGATACGACGCAGAGCAGAGTTCAGCGTGATGCCGTCCTGATTCATGTAGCCGAGAGATGCATAATACTTTGCACGCTCGTTGCCACCCTGCAGACTTGCCTCATAGTTTGAGTGGTTGCCTTTCTTAAACATAATGTCGCGCCAATCAACGAATCCACACCATGGCACTGGAGCATAGTCCTCAAGCATTCCTGCTGCTGTCTCTGCATCGTAAGCATCGTTGAACATCTGCTTCCATGCCTCGCGACGCTGTTCGCCGGAGAGGGTAGGGCGATAGTCCATAGCAAAGTCAGAGAAACCCCAGTCGGCTTTCAGACCAACCTTAGTCTTGCCCTCGCTGCCCTTCTTGGTTGTAATGATGATGACACCGTTGGCAGCACGCGAACCATAGAGGGAAGCAGCAGCTGCGTCCTTGATGACGGTGAGGCTTTCAATGTCTGATGGGTTCAGTGTTGACATCACGTCAAGACCAGCATCAGTGCCGAGTGACGATACGTCTCCTGAGATTACAGGTACACCATCGATGACATAGAGAGGCGAACTGCTTGCGTTGAATGAACCCATACCACGCACGTTGAGCACTGTTGCCGAACCTGGCTGACCAGATGTTGTCTGGAGTGTTACGCCTGGTGCTGCGCCCTGCAGCATCTCGTTTACAGATACTGTTGGCACATCCTTGATATTGTCAGTACGTACTGTCGATGCCGAGCCAGCGTAAGCAGACTTCTTGAACGTACCGTAACCTGTAACAACAACATCTTCAAGCACAGTCTCGTCTGCTTTCATGCGAATTGTTACTGCCTTACCAGCCTGTGGTTTTACTTCTGTACGCTGCATGCCGACGTACGAGATGCTGAGTGTAGAACCAGCTGGTGCCTTGAGTTCAAAGCGTCCGTTGAGATCAGTGACAACACCGTTCTTTGTACCTTTCACCGTCACGCTTGCTCCGATGACAGGTTCGCCGTTGTCGTCAATCACTACACCACGTACCACTCCACCTTCGTTTTGCTGCAGAGCCATCTCTGTGTCATTTGCAGCCAGAGTAACGGTAGGGAGTGCCATCATAAGTGTAAATGCTGCAACGAACATCTTCACGTTTCTGAAGGTTTTTCTCATAATGTTTTCTGATTTTGTTTTATATGTTTAGTAAATAATTAGTAGTTTTGTATGTAAAATCGGGTGCAAAGTTACAAATTTTTCTTCATATTACAAAATCATTACAATTTTTTCTTGCATGTTGCATCGGTCGTCGTTGTTGCGGACAATCTTGTGAGGTTTGAAAAAGGGGGCAGCATATCGTTTGGTTAATGGTTAACTGATACGCCTCTATAGGAAAGGGCGAGTCATTGGCAGCAAATGATATTTTCATTCATAGCAAATAAAAATTTCATTCAGTACAAATGGGACGGTCATTTGCTGTGAGGGGGATTGTGGAAAGAATGTTCTTGCATTCGCAGTGTGTGTCTCTCCGAATTGGGAGTGTATAAAAAATCGTGTCCCTTCGCAATGTCTGATGATGTGTAAAGCAAATCATCGAACATTTGCGAAAGGACACGATGTAGCCCCTCTCCCCCAAATGGGAGGGGAGTAACCCCTCTTGCCTTGCCCTCCCAAGAATGGGAGGGAGAAGGGGTGGGTGTTATTAAAGATTGACTAGTTCTTCTGGATACTGTGGCATGGCTCCGTTCTGTGAGCAGACGAAAGCGGAAACTGACACTGCTACCTTGTGTGCTTCGGCAATTGGTTTGCCAGCGAGGATTGCTGCGCAGAATGATCCTGTGAAGGAGTCGCCTGCTCCTACGGTGTCTGCTACGGTGACCTTTGGTGTTGCCTGGAAGGAGATGGCGTCGGAGGTGACAACATAGGAACCGAAGGCTCCGCAGGTGAGGACTACCATCTGGAGGTCGTAGATGCGAAGGAGGTCGCGAACCTGGTCCTCGAACTCTACAGGCTGCAGGAGTTGGTTCTGTGGGTCAACGCCCTCGATAGGTTTGAGATCGAGGAGGTTGGCAACCATGATGATCTCCTCGTCGTTGATTTTGAGTACATTGCAACGCTGCAAAGACTCTTCGATTACTTCCTTTGAGTACCACGACTGGCGGAGGTTGATGTCGAAGACTTTGAGTGTGCCAAGCTGAGGCATGGTGTCGAGGAACTTATGGATGGTTGTGCGAGATACCATAGTACGCTGTGCAAGTGATCCGAAGCATACTGCACGTGAGTTCTTTGCAATCTCCTCGATGGCTGGCGTCCAAGGGATGTTGTCGTATGCAACACCGAGACAGATGTCATACTGTGGTATGCCATTGCCAGAGAGAGTGACCTGAACTGTGCCTGTAGGCTGTTCTACTTCTTCGAGGTGATACTTCAAAGATGGAACGTCGGCAAGAATCTGCTTGATTTCTTCGCCGTTGGCATCCTTGCCGATAGCAGATACTGCAATGCCGTTGAGTCCGAACTGACTTACGTGGTATGCGAAGTTGGCAGGAGCGCCACCGAGTTTTTTTCCGTCTGGGAGACAGTCAAAGAGGATTTCTCCAAGACCTACGATATAGGACCCATTATTAGTATTGTTCATAATTATAAGTTATCAGTTATGAGTTATTAGTTATTAGTTGTGAGTTATGAGTTATTAGTTTGGTTGCCTCCCCCTCCCTAATAACGGGAGGGGGCAAGGGGGTGGGTCTTTTTATTTCTTTATTTTCAGGGTGTAGAATGTGAGGTATGCAGCACCGATGGCCATAACGAGGACTGCGCCTACTGTGCCCATTGCGTCAGAGGCAGGACCCATGAGGAGTGGGAAGAGTGTGCCACCGAAGAGGCCCATGATCATAAGACCAGATGCTTCGTTCTGCTTCTCTGGCTCTGCAAGGAGTGCCTGACTGAAGCAGACAGGGAAGATGTTGGAGTTGCCGTAGCCAATCATGGCGATGAAGACGTAGATCATCATCTGACTGTCGAACATGGTAAGACCAATCATGCCGCAGAGGATGAGAAGAGCGCAGATGCCGAAGAATACCTTCGTAGAGAGTTTCTGAAGGAGGAAGGAACCTGTGAAGGAACCAACGGTACGGCAGATGAAGTAGAGGAATGTGCCGAATGTCGCAGCGTTAGCATCAACGCCAAGACGCTCCATGAGGATACGTGGTGCATAAGTGTTTGTGCCAACGTCGATGCCTACATGACAAACGATGCCAAGGAAGCAAAGGAATACGAAAGGCTTTCCAAGGAGCTTGAAGCACTCGCTGATGCTTGCAGCCTTGCCAGCAGGCTCTTCTTCAATCTTTGTCATGCCGAGTGCAGCGATGGCGAGGATGCCTACGATGGCGTAGATAGGGAAGAGAATGCGCCAGTCAAGACCGAACGAAGGGATGACCTTTGTTGCACCCCATGCTGCGAGGTAAGGAGCGAGACAAGAGGCGATAGCCTTTACGAACTGTCCGAAGGTAAGTGTTGATGCAAGTTTGTCGCCAGCAACGATATTGCCTACCAGAGGGTTGAGTGATGTCTGCATGATAGCATTACCGATGCCAAGGAGCGAGAATGCGAGCAGAATCATTGGATAGCTGATAAAGAAGATAGGCAGGATGAGTGAGAGTGCAGTTACGATGATAGAGAGCTGCACGGTGTTCTTACGTCCTATCTTGTTCATCAGCATGCCAGTAGGCACGGAGAAGAGTAGGAACCAGAAGAACACGAGCGAAGGCATGATGTTTGCCTCAGAGTCAGAGAGACCGAGATCGAGCTTCACATAGTTTGATGCTGTGCCCACAAGGTCAACGAAGCCCATTGTGAAGAAGGCAAGCATCACGGTTATAAATGCTAAACGATTTGTTTTCATAGCTATTTTTCTTTTTTTTCTAGATGTTCTAGAGATTCTAGATGTTCTAGAGATTCTAGAAAAGATATAGTCTTTACTTTACTGTTACGTGGTTGAACTTTGACTTAGGGAACACGAGGTTAGTGATTACGACCTCGCCATTGTTGCCAAATACCTCAACGCTGCTCTTGTCGATGAAGATGCGGAGAGAGTTGAGCTTCTTGTGTACAGGAGCAACAACAGGCTTCTTTGAGAAGTTCTCGTTGAACTGTGTCTCACCAGACTTTGAACGGTCGGCAGTGAGAGTCATGGCCTTCTGGTCGTATGTCAGAACGTACTCCTCGCCCTCGTCGTTAGAGAGGATAACCTTGCAAGAACCCTTGAGTTTGACAGTCTTGTCAAGTCCCTTGCCATCATATTCAGGTGAAGGACGGCTGCCGAGGAAGAGTTCCTTGCCTACTTTATATAAGAAAGGTTCGCGTGCGATAGAGTTAGCAGAGCGATACTGCATGGTAGGAACGTCGTTTGCATATTCCCAGTTTGACATCCATGCAATCATGGTATGGCGTCCGTCTGGAGCGTTAGAGAATGATACTGTGGCATAGTGATCCTTGCCATAGTCCTGCCAGAGCGAATTGCCATTCTGGTAGCGTGCAGGGTTGTCAACGGTGAAGGTGTGACCATCGAAGTTGCCCACAAAATACTGTGTTGCCGAACCGCCATTGATACCGCCAGGGTTGATGTTACAATAAAGTACCCATGCACTTTCGTTCTTTGTTCCCTCGACAGGCAGCTTCATGAGGTCAGGGCACTCCCAAACGCCGTCATGGCTACCAAGTCCAGCGCCGAAGCGTGACTCTTCCTTCCAGTTCTTGAGGTCAGGCGAAGAGAGAATCATCATGTCCTGTCCGTGAGAGAGAATAAGGTTCCATGCCTTAATGTCGTCGTTCCAGAACATGTTAGGGTCGCGGAAGTCAGCGATTACATCTGTAAGGATAGGGTTGCCCTTGTAGTTCTGGAATGTCTTGCCTCCATCGGTAGAGTAGGCGAGCGACTGCATCTGCAGGTCATGTCCATGAGGAGTCTGCGTACAGCTTGTATAAAGAGCTATGATAGCATTCTTGCCGAAACCGGCGGTGTTCTCCTTATCTACGACACACGATCCAGAGAATATTGTTCCGTGAGCATCAGGAGCGATAGCCACGCCATGCTGTTCCCAGTTGATGAGGTCCTTTGAGGAAGCGTGAGCCCAGTTCATGTTGCCCCACATAGATCCGTAAGGGTTATACTGATAGAAAAGGTGCCATGTTCCGTCAAGATAGAACATGCCGTTAGGGTCGTTCATCCATCCGTATTCAGGAGTCTGGTGGAACTCCGGACGGAACTTCTCGCGGTTGGTTTTGTCAAAAGTGTTAGAGAGGCGAATGTCAGCCACACGTGGTTTCTGTCCGGCACCACCATGAGCAGCGTGGTCGTAGCCCAGGTGTGTTCTAAGCACGAGTTCCTTACCACGGAACTCGTCGAGCATTACAGGCACATAGTAGTCAGTCTTGTTTGTGGCCAGACGCACGTTGATGTTTCTTACCAGCTGGTTGTCGGCAATGATAGACATCTGCGACTCCCATGCCTTGTCTTCGACAGGAAGCAGCAGATACTTGCTTTTCTCATTAGCCGCAATGCGGATGTCAACATAGTCGCCAGCCAATTGCTCAATTTTCATCTCCTGAGCATTAGCACCCAAGCCACATAGTGAGAGCAAGGCTGCTGCTGATAGATGTTTGATGTTCATTTTCTTTAGTTTTTTATTATTTTAGGTTTTAGTTTTGTCCTACCTTGTTAAGTATTAGCTGAAATTGTTACCCTTTCAAACAATCCTTTTACCTGTAAAAACAGATACGATATTCAAGTAATTCAAGTTTCGCAAGCTTCAACTTGCATTGGTTATTAGGTTTTAGGACGCTTCGCTTTTAGGTTTTAGGTTTATATGCAAAGGTAATAAACCTCAAACCTATGACCTAACAACCTCAAAACCTTTGACTTGAGCGCATGCGAAAGTTGAATCAAGTAATAAAAAAATATTAAAGAAACTAACTAACCAAGGAATGCTTTTTCTCAAAAGCAGACTCTTCAAAACTTTATGCTATTTATTTGGTTGCAAAAGTAATATATATCACATAAACAAGGTATAAATTATAATTCATCTAATATAAAAAATGTTACAAAACAACGTTATTAGCGTTATTTTGCAACATTTTTCCTAATCTGCAAGAGACTCTCGGTATTCCTTCGGAGTGGTATGAAATTGGTCGCGGAATGCTCTTGTAAAGTATGATGGGTTGTTGAACCCGCATTGGTGGCTGATGTCGGAAATGTTCAGTTCGGAGTTCTTTAACATCGTGGCAGCATGCTGTAGTCGTATGGTTCGGATGATGTCGTTAGGTGTTTGTCCCGTCACATCTTTCGTCTTTCGGTAGAAGGCAGAGCGCCCCATGTCCAGTTGTGCCGCGATGTCGTCAACGCTGAGATTCTGGTTGTCGATGTTGTCGGTAATGATTTGCCTAAGCTTGATTACGAATGGTGAAGGCTGTTCTTCGTCATCGCTGGCAGTGATGGCATCGGTGAGTTCGTGCTGCAGTTCCTTGTTGACTTTGCTCTTTCGTATGAACAACAGTAGGGATATGACAGCGACGGCAAGCATGCTGCACAGGACGCACAGGCTAACCGATTGCCAGTTGTCGCGCTTTGCATAGTCAGCAAGCTTGTCGCCAAGCAGCAGGAGGTCGTTGGTGAGACTTATTGCCCTTAGTTCCTGCTCGCGCAGGGTGTAGGCATTATTGTCGTCGATGATGATAGGCTTTATGAGTTGCTGGCGCTGGTAATCGCTGTTATGCAGGATGTTTATTGCCGTACGGATAGCCTCTGATCCGCCAGTAGGATACTTTATCGTGGCCTTTATGCTGCCATCAACGACAAGATTCATTCCCAAAAGCGGTGACCCGTCAACGCTGACGACATCGACAATCCTGTTGCTGTTTAGATGTTTCAGCTGGTTAACGACGCCGATGGCCATACGGTCATTATGTGTGAAGATGATGTAGGAGTCGTCGGATGGGGATGTGTTGAGCAGCGAATCGGCAATGTTTGCCGCCTCGGTGTCGAGCCAGTGTGTATAAGAGGTGTCGAACGATATGCTATGCCGGCTCATCTCCTGTCGGAAACCGAAATGGCGATCCTTAGCAGGAGTGATGGCAGTGTCTCCCTGAATCTCCATGATTCGCGGTTTCTTGCCTTCGCAATGGTCATAGAGATAAGCGACGCACTGTGCAGCGAGTCGTCCCACCTCCATGTTGTCTCCCCCAACGAATGCCGTATATTTCTCTGTCTCCACGTCACGGTCAACAACAATCACCGGTATGCCGGCATCGTATGCCTTCTCAATGCTTGCCTTCAGTTTCTTCGGATTGGCAGGAGAGACGATGAGCACATCAACAGGAATGTCGATGAGCGAGTCAATGTCGCGGCATTGTTTCTCAGCATCCTCATTGCTGATACGCAGGTCGAGCGAGATGTCGTTGTGCAGCAGGACTTCACGTTGCACCTCATGGTTCATCTGTTCGCGCCATTCGCCCCTGCCACATTGCGACATACCTATCTTATACTGCTTCTGCCTGTCGCCACACGACAGCATGAGCAACGCCGAGAAAACTATTATCAGAAATTTGTTCATAGCATTATGTTATTCTTTTATAGTTCAGTACAAAGTTAGTCTATTTTTGTGGAAAAAGCGGATAGGTGCTGAATCTTTTAATTTTTTTTTACGATAGAAAGGAGTGAGAAGGTGGCGAAACCTAATCACTCCTTTTTGGTTTAAGGTGGGTTCTATTAATTAGCTTTGTCATATTTCGAGGCTATTTTCGAGATCAAAGTGTTAGTGAGGGAGGGAGCAATGCGGGCATTGTGACCGAGTAAACTGACACTTTGAGCCGAAAAGAGTCCGAAAGATGACAA
>JAZUKC010000113.1:0-18676 GCA_045643065.1 Prevotella sp. | reverse complement strand
TGCAGATGGTATATACTTTCTTTAACTCGAAATCCCACTCACCCTTCGGAGCCTGCTCCTGAATAGGGAAAGTGGAATAGAAGATGCTGCGATCCTTGAAGTATTTCTGTTCGGCCTTCTGCATCTCTACGAGTATGCGTGCGCCGTTCTCGTTTTCGCAATACACATCGAAGACTGCCTTGCGGTCGAGGGATGCGTGACCGAGATGCTCTGTGTTATGATATGTAACGTCCTTGACTACTTCCTTGCCGTCAAACAGCGAGTTGAGGAAGCAGATTAGGCATTCTTTGTTGGCTTCTGTGCCGAAGAGTTTCTTGAATGCGAAGTCGGTATAGAAGTTGGCATATCTTTCGTGTGGAGCTATCATATTGTTTGTCGTTTATTGGGGTGAGTGTAATATCATCGTGCAAAGGTACGATATTTTCTTGACATTCACAAGTTTTTCTTTAGAAAAGACTTTGCGATGTAGTATATTTGCGTCTTATCTCAGTGTATGCTGTGCAAACAAAAACTTACTATAGCTGTGAATGCGTGTGTGGCCTGGTGTGCATACGCATCGCCGGGACACAGCGTTGTTAAAAGTTTTTTGTTTGCAAACATAATTTTTAGTTGGTTTATTTAGTTTAGTTTTTTATTCTGGTTTGTCAACGAATTACACGAAAGACACGGAAGGTACAGACGTTTTATTATACAATTTGTATCAAGTCAAAATACATCATCCTAGTCTTCAGAGAATCTACAGAGTCTATCTTGCGATATATCTTTTCTTGATCTTCTGTGCTGAACATGAATTGGAAACCATTTGCTTGATAGTAACTCAACGGTACCTCTTCATTGTAGGCATCTACGACGAGATAGCGACAACCTGTTTTATTATCTGTGTCTATGAACCATGATTTAATATAATCCATCAGTTCTGTGCCGACGTGCTTGCCTTTGTATTTCTCACCTACGCCTAATCGGCCTATAAGCACCGCAGGGTAAATGAGGTCGCGTTTCGTTTGTGGAAGTTCCTTTCCCACTTTCTTTTTTCTAGCATTGGGTAGATGATTGGTAAATATGCTAGCATTTGATACGGTAAATGCACAGACTATCTTGAGTGGATTCGTTAGTTCTGTGAAGACATATGTTTTACCCATCAACTGTCGCCCGTATGCTATTGCGTCTTCTCTGAAGAACTCATTGAGGTCTTCGTTTCCACAATCAAACGGTTCGCATAGCTTTACCATCTTCTCTGTTAGTAAAGTGCGTATGCAGTTGGCTATCAGAAAGGCCATTGTCCTGTTGCTTTTAGTTGGTTGATGCGTGAGGCATTTTCTGCTTCGAAGGAGGACCATTCTGTTCTTTGTGTGGTGAAGTCTGTTCTTTTTGCTTCGCGCGAATTGTATTCTGCATTGCGTACGAAGTTTTCTGCTACGTCTCCGGTTAGGATTGGTATATTGCTTATTGCTAATGCCATTTTCGTTTAATTTTGTTTCGGTTTATGATGTACAAACAAAAAACTCACCTCAGCTGTGAATGCGTGTGTGTGGTCTGGTGTGCATACGCATCGCCGGGACACATCTTTTGTTGGCAAACATAATATTTAGTTTAGTTATTTTCGTTTATCAGCGAATTGCACGAATTACACGGATAGTTGTTGTGGTTTACGCTACAGTTGTTCAATGTCGTCTATGGTTAGAGTTGAATAATTTGCGATTACGTCAATTGACATTTGGCTGTCCTTCATCCTTTGGAATATTGACGCAAATGGATATTTATCCATACTATTCGTCATAGTCGGATAAATCCAATTTGCAAAATTACTAAAAATTAGTTAGGTGTTGGAGATTGTTTGTGGTAATTTTGCTATTATTTTAAATTAGTTATTGTTTTTTAACTATATAGTCCGAATGCTTTATCTGATTACGGGAAGAGTGAGGAGCTGATAGAGAAGTGTCTGTGCCATGCGTTTGTGACCGTTGTCGTTAGGGTGCAGACGGTCTTCTTCGGAGTTGAAATACTGTCCATGAGTTTCTGCCAAAGGATACAGTCCGCTGAGAGAGTTAAGATCGATGACAGGTACTGCCCACACGTTGGCGGCCTCTTTCACAACGTCAACATAGGAGTCGATGAAGAGACCGAGGGCGTTGGCATAGTCTTCGGTAGGTTGCCAGTTGGTATCGCTACGATAGAACTGTGCACGATGGATTGGGGTGAGCAAAACAATCTGTTTTGTTGGATATACGGCCTTTAGTTTGTCAAGGGCGATGTTGATGCGTCCACAAAGTGTGGAGTCTGTCATACATGGCAGTCGATGCTTTCGCTGGACAATAGCCTTGCTTTTTCCATGGGCATAGGCAACAGAATCCATCTTCTCATCATACCACTGACCGAGTGGAACATCAGAGAAATAGTCGTTGGTGCCGCAGAAGATGATGATAGCATCAACATCATCGGCATGCTCCTTGAATAGTTTGTCTGTCTGACGGGGGATATCATTCCACTGTCTGCCGCTAACGCCATAGACATAGGAAGTTATGCCGAGCCATTGTTGCAGCCAGTACCAGTATTTCTGTTGGCTGGCTTTGTTGTTTGGATCGGTGATGGAGTCGCCAAAGTAGGCTACTTTCTTGCCTTGCCAAGGATGGGTGAAGGTGAACGTTTCCTGAGCCGTAGTGGTTAGGGCGAAAAGGGATAGCAATAGGATTAGGATGGGACGCATCGTTTTTAATGAAGAATTAGGAATTAGGAGGGAGGAATTAGGAATTAGGAATTAGGAATGGAAAATGGAGAATATTAATCTTTTAATTTCTTAATCTCTTAATTTCTTAATTTCCCAATCCCCTTAGCATAATACATAAGTTATGGAGTAGTATAGTTGGGCGGTGAGGATGTAGAGGAGAAGGAGAGGGGTGATGGTGGAAAGTCCTCTGGTGAAGGCAGTTGCGAAGGATTCAACTGTGTTGATATTGGAAGAGAAAATGCCGTAAACCGTAGAGGAGGTGGTGACACCGAAGCAGAGAATTGGGATGATGCCACGGGAGAAACTGCTGGAAACGATGGTGCCACTGGCATTGATGAGAACGGCATGAGGCAGGAACGTGAGCAGAGAGATGATGATGACGAAGAGAAGGAGGGTGAACAGGGAGATTTGCATGGCAATGGGATGGAAATCCGGATTGCCGGCAAGACTCTTGAAAGACGTTCCTTCACGTAATGTCTTCAGAATGAGAGCAATTGCATCCCCTACCCCACTCGCCTTTACCATACCTATCGCCATGCCTATCAGTATCAGATAGACGACATAAGGGGTAGCGACAATGCTGGCGAAACTGCCCACAAACCAGCGCACTCCTTCGGAGGAAAGGAGCGAGACGATGCTTCCGTCAGAATAGAGGGCACTGCCCAACCATGACAGGACGACGGTGAGCATCTCTGCGACGATAAGCAGGACGGCAGCAATGCCGACCACGCGGTTATTCTTCATCAGGGACGAGGTTGTCGATGTCGATAATATGGAGTTCGAGGGCCTTGGTAACCAGACGAGTAGCATTGATGCCAGACTTGCCAGGGAAAAGTTTCTGAATGAGTTCTGACTGACGCTTCTCGAGCGACTTAACACCGAAAGGCATGCCACGGAGTGTCGTAATTTGGTCCTTGGTATAACCGAGTGCAAGATGACGGAGGAATCGTTCGTCGTACTCATCAATCTCGTAGCGAATCTTGGCGTCCTGATTCATGAGTTCAGAACCAACGGTTGACTTGAAGCGCTCAATGATTTTCTCAAGGATAGGCTGGTTGAAGACGAGTTGCTTACCATCCATCACAGCAACGACGTCGCGACGTGTGAGGAGTTCGCCGGTCTTGAGGATGATGCCATCGGCACCTGCATCAAGTACGTCAACCCATAGTTTCTCGTTGAGAATCTCGCCTGTAAAGATGAGAATCTTGACCTTCGGGCGTGTCTGCTTTGTCTGACGGCAGATCTCTACGCCAACGGTTGTTGAGCCACCAAGACCGAGATCGAGAAGGACAAGGTCTGGTTCGTCCTTACGGAGCAGACGCCAATATTCTGATTCATTCTGGGCGGTGCCGATGATCTCTGCTTCTGGTATTTCATTACGAATGATGCCTTCAGTGCCTTTGAGTTCGAGGGCAACGTCTTCTACTATTATTACTTTGAAGTTTTCCATTATTTTGAGGTTAGGTAAGGTTTGACGGTTAAGGGGTAATGGTTAAGGGTTAAGGGGTAAGGGGTAAGGGGTAACGGTTAAGGGGTAACGGGAGTATTCGGACGGCATTCCTCTGTATTCATTTTCCGAAAGACAGCCAACTGACTCCAACTGTAATGTCCGTTGATTCCGTGGGGACATCTGAGACTATCTGGAATGGGAAGGCTATGGCTTCTGTAAGGAGAGGATGAAGGGACAGATAGCGGTCGTAATAGCCGCAGCCGTGACCTAAACGATGACCTTGACGGTCAAAGGCTACGCCGGGGACCAACATCAGCGATGATGCTGACGGTGGGACAACAGCGGGAGTTGTCGGTTCGAGGATGCCGTAGGGCGGTACTGCCTTCATCATGTCATCGCCACCATAAGGGCAGAATTCCATGTCTGTAGCATTGAGAACGCGAGGCAGGAGAACGGTCTTGCCTTGTGCGTGAAGCTGACGAATGACGGGACGGATGTCCGGTTCCGTAGGCATTGGCCAGAAAGCAAGGATCACATCTGCCTCAGCTACAGCAGGATAGGACATGAGAGAACAACAGATATCCTCGGACATCATGCTGAGTTCGTCTGCATCATGGCGTTTGAACTCTTCTTTCATCTGACGGCGTAGCTGCTGTTTGGTCATACCTGTCGCTACTTATTTAGTTTTGGGAACGCCTCGTTTTTCTTGAAGACATCCAAAGCCTTGGTGATACACGGATCGTCCTGGTTCAGGTATTCGTTCCACGCCTGCTCGTCGAGCATATTGTAGATAATGCGTGAGTTGATGTAACGCTCCAGGAGATAGTGCGACTTCTGAATCATCAGGTTACGACGCTTCAATCCGTGGTTGTCTGCATAGACAGCAAACTTCTCAACAGTGTTCTGCTTGACGAGATGATCGGCAAGAGCCATCATCTCCTTGAAGTCGTTGAGTTTGATGCGGTTATCGTCCGTATAGGTATATGCAAACTGAAGGATAAGACCTGTCATCGATGCCTGTTTGTAGTAAGAGGTCATGTTGGTGGTGTCCTCTGCGATGAAGTGGTCAGGAGTGATGCCACCACCACCATAGACGGTACGTCCGAGGATGGTCTTATATGCAGGACCTTCGTGCTTGATGCTATCCTCAGAGAAGTATTCGCCATGCTCGTAACGGTCAACGAGGTCCTTCTCGTAAGACTCCGAACTACCCATCTCGTATGGCTTCTGAATGCAACGTCCAGAAGGGGTGTAGTAACGGGCGATGGTGAGACGGATCATAGAACCATCAGGGAATGCTATCTGCTGCTGTACCAGTCCCTTACCGAACGAACGGCGACCGATGATAGTACCGCGGTCATTATCCTGAATGGCACCAGCAAAGATTTCACTGGCAGAGGCTGAACCTGCATTGATAAGCACACAGAGAGGGATGTGCTGATATGCGCCACGGCCATCGCTACGATAGTCCTGACGAGGAGACTTGCGTCCTTCGGTATATGTAATGAGACGCTTGGCTGGCAGGAACTCATTGGCCATCTGCACTGCCGACTGTAGGTAACCGCCAACATTGTCACGAAGGTCGATGACAAGGTTCTGCAGATGCTCCTGCGACAGTGTGGCAAGAGCAACGAGGAGCTCTGCATAGGTATTCTCACCGAAGTTCTTGATGCGGATGTATCCTGTTGTCTCGTCGAGCATATAGACAGCGGTGATGCTCTTTGTTACGATATCGTCGCGAGTGATGCTGATGTTCTTCACCTTGCTACTGCCATAGCTGAGAATGCCAACAGTAACCTTCGAACCTTTCTCACCCTTGAGGCGATGCATAGCCTCTTCATTGGTACACACCTTGCCCACGAATGGTTTGCCATCGATAGCCACAATCTTATCGCCTGCAACGATTCCTGCACGCTCGGCAGGTCCGTTGGAGATAACGTTCTGCACGTGGATGGTGTCCTCACGAATGGTAAACTCAATGCCTACGCCAGAGAACGAGCCCTTGAGGTCGTCGTTCATGATAGCGACGTCCTTAGCGCTGATGTATGTGGAGTGAGGGTCAAGTTCGGAGAGAATCTGCGGTATTGCCTTCTCAACGATATCGTTGACATTGATAGTGTCAACATACTGATCGTCAATGATATGCAGCAGATTGTTCAGACGGTTTGACTCTGTGTTGATGATGTTCAGTCGGTTGCCGGAGAAGTGATTGGCATAGAAGGTGCCTATCAGGATTCCGACTACAGTACAGAGCGCCATCAGCAGTGGCATGTATCGATTTTTCTTCATCTTGGTTTGTTTTGTTTCTTCTCTTTGCCCAGGAGGAGCAAAGTACATGTAAAGTATTATTGTAGAGGGAGATGGAGTATCTCAAGCCCGGCACGACGCAAGAGGTCAACGCCTTCTGTCAGTCGGTACTGACGGGCAAAGACAATGCGGCGTATGCCTGACTGAATGATGAGTTTTGCGCATTCGATGCAGGGCGAGTCGGTAACGTAGAGCGTTGCGCCCTCGCTGTTGTTGTGCGAGCGTGCCAGTTTGGTTATGGCGTTTGCCTCTGCATGGAGCACATAAGGTTTGGTCAGTCCGTCTTCGTCCTCGCAGACATTCTCAAAACCTGACGGTGTTCCGTTGTATCCATCAGAGATGATGCGCTTGTCTTTCACCACCAGGCAACCTACCTGACGGCGTTGGCAGTATGAGTTTTCTGCCCAGATGCTTGCCATGCGAAGATAACGCTGGTCGAGGATTAACTGTTTGTCCATATAAAATATCTATGTAACAAATATTATTTACCGTTATCAACTGTTTTTCTGACTATTCCATTACGTTCCATCAAGGCATCGATGGTTGGTTCTGAGCCTTTGAAACGCTTGTAGAGAGTCATTGGATGCTCTGTGCCACCCTTCGAAAGGATGCAGTCGCGGAAGCGCTGAGCTGTCTCAGTGTTGAAGATGCCTTCCTTCTTGAATACTGCAAAGGCATCAGCATCAAGCACTTCTGCCCACTTGTAGCTGTAGTATCCGGCTGCATATCCACCTGCCATGATGTGAGAGAACTGAGTCGTCATACAGGTGTCATCGCGCTGCTTTGATATGATAGCGTCGGCCCATGCCTGCTTCTCAAATGGAATAATGTCTGCAGTGAACTCATCTTCAAGGGTGTAGTATGCCATGTCGAGCAGTCCGAAGCTTACCTGGCGGAGGCAAGCGCATGCAATATTGTAGTTGCGCGACTTATGCAGGCGTTCGATGAGTTCGTCTGGGAGTGGTTCGCCTGTCTCGTAGTGGAAGGCGAAGGTGTGGAGGAACTCTGGCTCGAGGGCGAAGTTCTCCATGAACTGAGATGGCAGTTCGACGAAGTCCCACCATACGCTGGTGCCTGAGAGTGATTCGAAGCGAGTGTTGGCAAACATGCCATGAAGCGAATGGCCAAACTCATGCAGGAAGGTCTCTACCTCGCCTAAGGTGAGGAGAGCTGGCTTATCAGGCGTAGGCTTTGTGAAATTCATTACGACAGAGACATGTGGGCGATGGTTCACGCCGTCCTTGTCGATGCGCTGTCCTTCGTATTCGGTCATCCATGCCCCACCCTGCTTGCCTTTGCGAGGATGGAAATCGGCGTAGAAGACAGCAAGGTAGCTACCGTCTTTGTCGAAGACCTCGTATGCCTTGACATCAGGATGATAGACAGGGATGTCTGTATTCTCCTTGAACGTGATGCCATACAAGCGGTTAGCGAGTCCGAAGACGCCCTTGATGACGTTGTCAAGCTGGAGGTATGGGCGCAGCATCTCTGAGTCAATGTTGTAGCGTTCCACCATGAGTTTGTGCGAATAGAAAGGCGAATCCCATGGTTCCATCTCAAAGTCATCGCCCTCGCTGCGCTTTGCCATGTCAATGACAGCAGCACGTTCCTCTATGGCTGTAGGCTTGTAGGCGTCTATGAGCTGATTGAGCAGTTTATAGACATTGTCAACGGACGATGCCATACGACGCTCCAGGGCGAAGTCTGCGTAGGTCTTGTAGCCAAGCAGTTGCACCATCTCGCGACGCAGGTTGATGAGACGCTTGCATATTTCGAGGTTGTTCTCGTCGTTGTCGCGCATAGCGATTTGATTGCGTGCCATGTACATCTGGCGGCGAAGCTCACGCTGTGTGCTGTAGGTCATGAACGGACTGTAGGAAGGTCCGTCCAGAGTGAAGAGCCATCCCTTCTCTGGCAGGTCGGCGTTCTGTTCGCGATGCTCCGCGTAGGCCTGTGCTGCGGCATCAATGGCTGTTGGTTTCAGGCCATCAAGCTGTGCCTCGTCGTTGATGATGAGTTTGAATGCCTTTGTATCCTTGAGCAGGTTCTGCGAGAACTGCAACGAGAGGATGCTCGCCTCTTCTGACAGTTTGCGCAGCTTGTCCTTACCAGCCTCGTCAAGAAGTGCACCGCTACGGACAAAGCCTATGTAGCAGTTGTCCAGGAGTTTGTTCTCCTCTTGAGTCAGAGGACGAGGATTTGTGGCAAGGCCTTCTGGTGTATGGTATAGGTCATAGACAGCCTTGACGCGCTTGAAGTTCAGCGGATTAAGGCTCATGTCGTTTGCGTGCTTGGTCAGAATGGGTTGCATCTTCTGTGCCAGGGCGTCAATCTCGTCGTTTGTCTCTGCCGACATGAGGTTGAAGAAGATGTTGGTGGCGCGGTTGAGCAGGCTGTAGTGGAAGATGCTCTCTTCTGATTCGTCGGCAAGGATGATGGTATTGTCAAATGTTGGTGACTCTGGATTGTTGATAATCATGTCGAGCTGTTCCTTGTCACGGCGAATGCCTTCGAGCATAGCCTCCTCGAAGTCCTGTATTGTTATCTTTCCGAACGGAGCCGTATCGTGTGGTGTTCCGTAGGGTTTCAGTAATGGATTGTTCTCGTTTAGCATAAGTAGGTGTTGTTATGGCGGGCAGGCAAAAGCGAGCGCCTATTTATCAAATTACAAAATTACGAAAAAAGCGGCGATTTATATTATAATAGGTATATATTTTAACTTATTTTACGTTAAGATTGTAATCATGTAGTTGTGAACGTGTACGGAATTATGGATTTATAGGACTATGGTTGGCTGTCAATAGCATAAAAAAACGTTACGATTCGTAGCGTTTTATCGGCCGAATCGTAACGTTTTACATTGTAATTACTGAGTCTTTACAGTGTAATTACTCAGTCTTTACGTTGTAATTACTCAGTCTTTACAACATAAAGACTCAGTAATTACTTTATGAATGAATAGGATTTGGGGGATGAAAGGTTACAAAACTATCTGTGTTTCTTTGCGTTTTTATAGCTTTGTATGCTGGAAACACTTTATACCTTCGACATGAAGCGCGACTTATCAACTATGAAACGAAGATGTGTGCCTTCGCCTATCAGTCCGCTTTCGTCGCTTGCCGACACCTTGAATGCAAGTTTACGTCCTTCAACGGCAGTCAGTTCGGCCGTTGCAGTTACGGTATGTCCAAGACCTGTCGGACGGATATGACTTGAGGAGATTTGACCTCCTACCGTAGAACTGTTCTCGTCAAGACTGCCTGCAACACAGAGCATTGCGGCATTCTCCATCAGTGCCATCATCATTGGCGTAGCAAACACAGGGAGGTCACCACTGCCTACGTTGCAAGCAAGGTGCTTCTCTTCAACCACAAGGGTGCTTGTATATTTCTGTCCGATTTCCATTTATCGATTGATTTTTGTTGTAGGGATGCTTTGTTCGTGCAGCATCAGCCGTTGTTAGAATACGAAGTGGGCGCCATAGACGAGGAGGGCGTAACGCAGGAACTTGCCTATGCTGATGGAGAGGATGGAGATAAAGACATTGGCCCGCATCAGACCGAGGAGGATAGTGATGGCGCTACCAATGATAGGCAGAAAGGCAAAGAAGCCCATCCATGCTCCATGTCCACGCATGAAGCGTTCTGCCTTATCGAGCGATTCCTTCTTTACATGCAGATATTTCTCTATCCAGTCAAGGCGACCGAGATGTCCCACCCAATAGTTGAACATGGAACCGAGGACATTGCCTACAGTGCCATAAAGGACAAGACCAAGGGGATCGAGTCCAGACGCCTGCAGGGCAAGCATGATGGCTTCGCTACTCCATGGGAACACACTGCCTGCAATGAATGCGGCAAGGAACATTCCCCAGTAGCCGTAGCTTTCGAGTATAGGGATAAGAACGTCCATGAACGTATGGGGATGAGTGTTAGAGGTTTAGGTGGAGATACTGGCTGAGGGACTGGAACAGCGCAGGGAGATGCTGATAGACTACGGCGCCAAGCATGAGCAGAATAATCAGCATGACGGAGATATTGGTGAGGCGGGTGTAGGTGAATGCCACGTAATGGGCAAGCAATGGAGACAGACAGACAACCAACATGGCTAAGAGCATGTCGGATGACGATGCATCCTGGAATGGCAACAGCGTCACGGCAATAAGTCCGAGGGTTACAAATACGGAGATGAGGATAAAGAACTGATAGAGCATGCGGACATGTATCTTGTCGGCATAACTGTTGCGCAGATAATGAACCAAAGACAGCACATAGAGCAACAGTACGAATCCCATAACGGCAAGGCGGATAATCGCAGCCTCATCGGCAACTGACACCAACAGCTGTGGATTGGTAAAGAAACCGATAAGCTGTTCGCTCGGCATGAGTTGGCTATAGTAGATAAGTACATCTTCGTAGGTACCTGTATAGACAAGGTACGGCATTGTAACCCATACGGGAGTGAGCACACCGAGTATTGATGCCCAAAGGGAACGAATGCTGAACGACATCAGGAACGTAGCTTCGGCTATCCAGAACAGGGGCAGGAAGTAGAGCAATGGGGCCCAGATGAATGAGGCAAGTCCGAAGAAGAGGTACGCCCAATACTTGCTGCCCATAGCAGAACGCTGCTGGTAGGTCTGGAAAAGAAGCGACACGGTGCCTATGATGCAGAGTTGGAATGCCATCGCTTCAAAGCTATGCAGCAGCCATGGGCACATAAGCATCATAGCCATATAAGAACAACTGACCATGCGACTGTACTGACGCATCAGCGCATTGCGGTTGTTCAGCTCTATCATGAAGTAGGTACTGATGACGAAGATCACAAACTCAGGCCACAGGGCATGCTCTACGGCAAGCTGGGCAAGCCATAGAACAGCACTTAATGTGGACATGACAGGCAAAGCCATGCGGCTGGTTGCCATGCGGTTTTGGAATCTTCGAATCATTATTTTTATTTTGGGGGTTGAGGTTTTAGGTTTATAGGTTTTAGGTTGGAGGTTAGGGGTTATGTCGTTAAACCTCCCCTCTGCTAAACCTTAAACCTATAACCTTAAACCTATAACCTTAAACCTTAAACCTAAACAACTAAAGATCAGCGCCGATGTCTCGACGGTTGTATTTTCCTTCAAACTGAATCTTCTCTGCCTCCTGGAAAGACTTACGGAGAGCCTCTTCCTTGTTGGCACCATAAGAAGAAACAGCTATGACACGACCACCGGCTGTAACTACCTGACCGTCTTTCTCTGCTGTTCCGGCATGGAAGACGATGGAACCCTCAACGTTCTCTATGCCAGAGATAGGGAATCCCTTCTTGTACTCCTGAGGATATCCGCCCGATACCATCATCACGCAGACAACTGAGCGTGGGTCAAACTCAATCTGCTTGGTGTCGAGGTTGCTTTCTGCAACGCCTTCAAAAAGGTCAACGATGTCTGACTTAAGACGAAGCATGACACTCTCTGTCTCTGGATCGCCCATACGGCAGTTGTACTCAATGACCATTGGCTCACCCTTAACATTGATAAGACCGAAGAAGATAAAGCCCTTGTAGCAGATGTTCTCCTCAGCAAGTCCCTCAACAGTAGGACGGATGATGCGGTCTTCCACCTTCTGCATCCACTCCTTTGTTGCGAAAGGAACAGGAGTAACGGAACCCATACCGCCTGTATTCAGACCAGTATCGCCCTCGCCGATACGCTTGTAGTCCTTTGCCTCAGGCAGAATCTTATAGTTCTTACCATCTGTCAGCACGAATACTGAGCACTCAATGCCTGAGAGGAACTCTTCGATGACAACGCGGCTTGAGGCATTGCCGAACATACCGCCAAGCATTTCCTTCAGCTCTGCCTTAGCCTCTTCGAGAGTAGGCAGGATGAGTACGCCCTTGCCGGCACAAAGACCGTCAGCCTTCAGCACGTATGGAGCCTCAAGTGTCTCAAGGAACTTAAGACCTTCCTCAAGATGCTCGCCATCGAATGTCTCGTATGCAGCAGTAGGAATGTTGTGACGCTTCATGAAAGCCTTTGCAAAATCCTTAGAACCCTCAAGGACAGCACCAGCCTTCGATGGACCAATGACAGGAATGGCTGCCGTACGTGGGTCAGCAAGGAGGTTGTCGTAAATACCCTTTACCAATGGGTCCTCAGGACCAACAACAACCATGTTGATGTTGTTATCGACAACAAACTGCTTGATAGCCTCGAAGTCGTCTGCCTTCATGGCAACGTTCTCTGTCACACACTGTGGTGTACACTGACAACCTGCACATGGCATGCCTGCTGTACCAGCATTGCCTGGTGCAATATAAAGCTTTTCACACTTTGCGCTCTGCGCAATCTTCCATGCCAAGGCGTGCTCGCGGCCGCCACTTCCTAATAGTAAAATTCGCATAATATTATATTGTCCTTATTATCAATTGTAATTATGAATTATGAATTATGCACTACGAATTATGAATTATGCATTATGAATTATGCATTATTTCAAGTAGTCCTCAAAATACTGTGTTATTCTTTCGTGCAGATGCACGCTGGCATGACCTGCCATGTTATGACCTTCGCCTGGATATACGAAGAAGTCTGGCTGAGTGCCTGCCTTCACACATGCGTCAAGGAACTGGAGTGCATGCTGAGGAACTACCGTCGGGTCGTTCATACCTATTATTATCTGTAACTTGCCCTTAAGGTTCTTAGCCTTATTGATAAGGGATGTCTTCTCGTAGCCTTCTGGGTTTGTCTGAGGAGTATCCATATAGCGCTCGCCATACATCACCTCGTACCACTTCCAGTCGATGACTGGTCCACCTGCTACGCCAACCTTGAAGACATCTGGATAGGTAGTCATGAGCGATGTTGTCATGAATCCACCAAAGCTCCATCCATGTACGCCGAGACGGTTCATATCAATGTAAGGGAGAGTCTTAAGGAACTCTACGCCCTGCATCTGGTCCTGCATCTCGATTTGTCCAAGCTGACGGAACGTTGCCTGTTCGAAGTCCTTGCCACGGTTCTCAGAGCCACGGTTGTCAAGGATAAAGAGCACGTAGCCTTTCTGTGCCATGTAGGTCTCCCAAGGGCGTGAGAGCCAATGCCATGAGGCATCGACGTTATGTGCATGTGGTCCGCCATAGACGTAGATGACCGTAGGATATTTCTTTGTCTCATCAAAGTCATGTGGCAGAACCATACGGTAGTAGAGGTCGGTAATGCCGTCAGCAGCCTTGATGGTGCCGTTCTTGAATGTAGGCACTTCGTAGCCTTCCCATGGGTCAGGAGCACGGAAGTATTCCTTATCTGGTGTTGGCTTAGCCACATTTGTTATAACGTACGCACGTGGAACGTCTGGTGCTGAGTAAGTGTCGATGAGCTTTGTACCATCCTCTGACAGCAAGCCACCGTGTACACCGATACCATTATCAAGCAGTGTGCGCTTGCCTGACGGAACCTTCACTGAGAAGAGATTGCTCTGCAGAGGATTCAACTCATTGCTACGGATGACGATGCTCTTTGTCTTTGGACAGAAGCCAAGCAACTGCTGCACTACCCACTTACCACTGGTCAACTGCTTAATCATCTTGCCAGTTGTGTCCATAAGGTAGAGATGCTGGTAACCATCCTTCTGACTCCAGAGAATGAACTTGCTGCTGTCCCATGGCAGGAATGCAACTGGATGCATTGGCTCGACGTACTTGTCGTCACGTTCTGTGTAGAGAGTACGGAGTTTCTCACCTGTCTGTGCGTCATAGACATCAAGACTCATATCGTTCTGGTCACGGTTGAGTTCCTGAAGATAGATAAGGCGTGAGTCAGGCGACCATGCTATGTTGGTGAAATAGCGATCGGTTGGATCGCCTGTCTTCAGATATACAGCCTTCTCTGCCCCATCGGCATCAACGCTCAGGATGCCGATGCTCACCTTATGGCTCGTCATTCCGGCCATAGGATAAGCGTCAGGATCTGGTTCTGCACTACGGGTAAATGTATTGACCTGTGGATAGTCGGTCACCATTGACTGGTCCATGCGATAGAAGGCATACTGCTTCTTGTCTGGCGACATGAAGATGCCCTCCATGATGCCGAACTCATTACGATGGACAGCCTCTCCGTAAACCACCTGACGTGTGCCGTCCTTTGTAACCTGTACAGGTTCACTATCCTCCGTACGCTGCACGAAGATGTTATGGTCCTTGGAAAATACCTCAGGGTAAGAATACTTACGCTTTGCGTCCGGCTGTTTGTCGGCATCAACGAGTGTGTTGCCGTCCCACCACAGTCTCAGGCGCTTAGGCGTCATCTGTCTGTAGTTCTTTCCTCCGTAGTTCAGGTCTTCAAGTGTGAACTGTTTCAGTTCCTGTGCCGATGTTCCAAGACTCATCATGGCAATGGCTATAATAAGAAATACGTTCTTCATTAGTCTTCGTTGTTTTCAAACATTCTACGACGGTCATTACGGCGATCATCACGTGAGTGTGAACCACGGCGGTCATCACGTGAACCATTGCGACGGTCACGATCGAAAGCCCTGCGCTCATTCTTGCCGTATGGTTTACGCTCTACACGCTCACCTCTCTGTATGCGATGACGCTCACGTCCGCCACGCTTTTCATCACCACCGAACTGTCGGCGCTCAAGTGATTTGAAGTGGAACGAGCGGATGTCGTCCTCCTCTTCGTCGGCAACATCGTTGCCAAAGCCACGGCGTTCCTTGCTTTCTTCGCCATCAAGACGCTGCTTGAAGTCGCGGTTCTGCTTGAAGCGATGCTTCTCTGCCATCTGCTGACGCTCTTCGTCGGTCTTCACCTCACCGCCATCCTTACGGAAGTCAGCAAACTTACCTCCGAAGATAGAATACTTACGGAACTCACACTCGAGCGAACCGTTATAGACAGGCACCTTCAGCGATGGCTTCAGACCGATAGCCTCAAAGCACTCCTCACGGTAAGAGAGCACCCATGCCTCGTTGCCCTGGAACTGATGCTTCAGGCGTTCGCCTATCATGCGATAGGTGTTCAAGAGGTTTGGTGTAGAGATTCGCTCGCCGTATGGTGGGTTGGTGACCATGATGGCTGGATTGGCTGGCTGTGTGAAGTCCTTGAAGTCAGCACATTCCACCATGATATCCTTTGACAGACCTGCTGCCTTGGCATTCATGCGTGCAGTGTTAACAGCCTTGATGTCAACGTCATATCCGAAGATGGTATGCTCGAACTCACGTTCCTGTGAGTCGTCGTTGTATATTTCGTCAAAGAGATCTTTATCAAAGTCTGCCCACTTCTCAAAGGCATACTCCTTACGGAAGACGCCTGGCGCCATGTTCTTGGCAATGAGTGCAGCCTCAATGAGGAGCGTTCCCGATCCACACATTGGGTCGATGAAGTCAGTCTCGCCCTTCCATCCTGTCATGAGAATCATGCCGGCAGCAAGCACCTCGTTGAGTGGTGCCTCAACGCTTTCCTGACGATAGCCACGACGATGGAGCGATTCGCCTGAAGAGTCAAGCGAAAGGGTACAGTTGTTCTCTGCTATGTGGATGTTAAGACGGAGGTCTGGATTGGCAACGGAGATGTTTGGACGGCGTCCGCCCTTCTCCATGAACTGATCGACGATGGCGTCCTTTACCTTATAGGTTACGAAACGAGAGTTGCGGAACTCCTCTGAATATACCACACTATCAACAGAGAATGTCGAACGCTCTGTCAGGTAGTCACTCCAATCCACTGCCTTGATGCCCTCATAAACCTCATCGGCAGAACGCGCCTTGAAGCGGCGTATTGGTTTCAGAATGCGTATAGCGGTGTGCAACTGGAAGTTAGCACGATACATCATCTCTTTGTCGCCTGTGAAGGAAACCATACGGCGACCAATCTGTACGTTGTTGGCACCGAGTTCTGTTAGTTCCTTTGCCAACACATTCTCAAGACCCATGAAGGTCTTGGCTATCATTTCAAATTCCATATATTCTTGTTATTTTTCTACTTTTTCGGTTTATTATGCTAAAGCATGCCGTAATCTTCTGGTGTTACGATGGTGCTTTTAGTCTTTGCCTTTGACTGACTTTTCTTTGCCTGGACGATATGCTCACCTGGTTTGGTACTCTCCGTAACCCAGATATTGCCTCCGATGACGGTTCCCTTGCCAATGGTTATGCGACCAAGTACTGTTGCGTTACTATATACGATGACATCATCTTCAAGTTTCGGATGACGTGGTATTCCTTTTATCGGATTGCCATTCTCGTCCAATGGGAACGACTTAGCGCCGAGCGTTACGCCCTGATACAGTTTGACGTTATTGCCTATGATGCAGGTTGCACCGATGACGACGCCTGTGCCGTGGTCAATGGTGAAGTGGTGTCCTATCTGCGCTCCAGGGTGTATGTCGATGCCTGTCTCTGAATGTGCCATCTCGGTTATGATGCGTGGGATGAGTGGCACACCAAGCACATGAAGCTCATGGGCAAGGCGATAGTTGGTAAGCACACGGATAACGGGATAGCACGAGATTATCTCGCCATAGTTCTCTGCAGCTGGGTCGCCATTGTATGCAGCCTCTACGTCGGTTGCCAGTATAGCCTGTAGGTCAGGCAGTTTGCATACTACCTGCCAAACGATGTCTTCTGCCTTCTCGCGTATCTCTGTCAGGCTGATGTTACAGTTCTCGTCGGCAAAGCAAAGGCCGGCCATGACTTGATCTACCAACAGTTCCTGCAACTGCTGGACGTTGGCACCCATAGGGTATTCGAGAGAATGGAGTAAGATATTCGAGTTTCCGAAATATCCCGGAAACACAATGGCGCGCATCAGTTCTATGATATCCCCAAGCACCTTGCTTGAAGGTAATGGGCGACCTTCTCTATGCTCGTGATAGAGTTTCGTGAGAGCGCTATTGGTAGAAAGACGTTCTACCAGCTCTGCAAGTTTTCGGTCAGCAATTTTAAGAGCCATCTTCCAATAAATCAATAATTATTCTGCAAAGTTACACATTATTTTTATATAACCAACTATTTTTTCAACTTTTTTATTCTTTTCGGTTTATTTTGTTACTATTCAGCAAGTTTTTTGTTTCTTCTCATCACTGGTTTTTCTCCATTCGGCGTATTCTCTTTTTTAACACTGAGGCACAGAGGACACAGAGTTCACAGAGTTTTTTGAGTGCCATGCGGGTTGATTGTGTGTCTTGCAATAATGGTTATTGATTGATTTGCGATGCTATAGGCATAAAAGTAAGCTTTCTTATTTAGGACATGCCATGCGCCCCCGTTTGGGGGAGGGGCGCATGGCATGTCCTAAATAAGAAAGCTGTGGAAATATTCCTTCCGCCCGTAGGGGATGGGCAAGGTAAATTCTGGGCTATGGGCAGACGGCACGAACAGAGTGGCCGTAGTAGCGGCCGCTGCCGTAGTACCAATCCATGTCGCTCGAATCGAAGTAGAGGCGACACGCGTAGTCCGAGCTGCTCTCGTAGAGCGAACTAGACCAGTAGTAGCCCCAACCGCCAACACCGTTGAGACCCGTGTCGTCGCGGTCGCCAGCAGCAGGGAGAAAAATAGAATTACCATTGACCTTACTCGTCACCTTATACCCCTTCATTCCTTTACCTATCCATGTCCAAGTACAGTTTTCACGAAGTTCATCCTGTTCTTCTTTTGTCGGCATACGCCAGTTGCCACCCCACTTCACATGGGCGACATCATCTTCCAAGTCAAGGACGGACTTACCTCCCTCGTTATTGTACTTTATGAAAGTCTCTCCGTCATGCGAAGGGTTGTCAAAATAATTATTCCAATCATAATGGTCCTTTGTTGTGGTCTCTCCCCAAACAAAGTAATCACCATACTCTTCTGGAGACGAGGCGCCAATATTGCATGTTGCCCACTTAACGCTTAGACCGAGGTCAACGTACTCGTGAATAACAACTTGAGGTAATGTATCAAGTGACAATTCTCCTGAACGTTTTACACCTCCATGTGAATTAAAATACAGGAATCCACAAACAACAAGAGCCAAAACAAGTGATATACCAGCAATTAAGTATGGTCGATGAGATTCATCCTCCTCTATATCCCAAGATATCTCGTCCAATTCAGTTTCTTTCCCACAACCCTTCAACACAGTATCCGGATCATCATCAACCACAGGTTCTGCTGTTGGTCCTACTGTAACCTCCTCATCATCAAGCGCACTGAACAGCT
>JAZUKC010000112.1:0-8265 GCA_045643065.1 Prevotella sp. | reverse complement strand
AGGACTAGACTCTTGCTTCTTGTACTACTTGTCTGTTATTGTAAATCTTTCAAAGAACTCTTTCTTTTTTATCGCCGAACTCGGCGATTTTTGCTGTTCGAGAAGTGTTTTTCTCAAAAGCGAGTGCAAAGGTACGCACTTTTTCTGATATACGCAAATGTTTTATAAAGAAATTTACTGAAAATATGTATTTATTACACGCAATTTGATGTTTGTCAATGTTAGCATAGAGCTATACCTTTTTATATTATTACGCGCGTGTATAATGACATGCTATCATATCACAAGGCAGACTGGCATAAGATGATATTACCGACAACCCTGTTAATCACATGTAAACATAAGAAGACAAAAGAGAACCTCACTATTCTTAAATTCGCAATTACAAAGTGCTTATTTTATTCATAATTCACAAAATGTTGTTCCAAATAACGTTTGTTTGCTTAAAATCTCAAAAAATTATATTAATAAAGATAACAATCTTTTGGTATTTGAATAATTTTCAATAATTTTGCAACGAATTTAGAATCAACACATATATAATATAATGAACAAGAAAGTCATCATTGGAATATTTGCCGTCCTGCTTCTCATCTTAGGCGGCGTTGTAGCATACCTGTCAAACAGTCTTCAGGAACAGAAGGCTGTCAACCAGGAGATGCAGGAACTTGCAGAGCTGGACAAGAAAGAAATGGAAAACGAGTACCAGCAGTTTGCTGATCAGTATTCGGAGATGAAGACCCGTATCAACAACGACTCCATCGTAGCCCAACTCACAAAGGAGCAGCAGCGCACACAGGAATTGCTTAAGGAACTGCAGCAAGTCAAGAGCAACGATGCACGTGAGATAACACGTCTCAAGAAAGAACTGGCAACATGTCGCGCAGTCATCCGTAGCTATGTGCTTGAGATTGACTCCCTGAACAGAATGAACCAGAACCTACGTGCAGAAAATACTCAGATAAGAGGTCAATACGAGGAAGCTAACCGCCAGATAGAAGGTCTTAGTTCAGAAAAAGCTTCTCTCTCGGAGAAAGTTGCCATTGCTGCCCAGCTTGATGCAACAGGCATCAACATGTCAGCCCTGAACGAGAAGGGCAAGGCTGCCAAGGATCTCAAGAAGTGCCGCAACTTCCTGGTTTCGTTTAACATAGCGAAGAACGTTACTGCGAGCGCAGGTAATAAGACTGTTTATATCCAGATAAAGACGCCAACGAACACCGTCCTTGCACCAGCAGGATCCATGAACTACGAGAATCGCAGCATTCAATATTCTGCACGTAAGGGATTGGAATACACAGGTCAGGAGACACCAGTCAGCCTTTATTGCAAAGCTAACGAGACTCTTATTGCCGGAACCTATAAAGTCAGCATTTTCTGTGATGGCAATCTGATAGGTTCACGAAGTTTTAGCTTCAAATAAAGAAATAGAGTAAAAACGTTACTCATATCTGCAAACCAACAATCAAGGTTTGCAGATATTTAACATGGAAGGTAATAATCACGAGATAAATAATAGAAGATGAAACGTATATATTCTTTATTTGCAATTCTATGCGCGACAACCGCAGCGTACGCTCAAAAGCTTACGCTGGACAGTTGCCGCAGCATGGCGTTGCAAAACAACAAGGAACTTGCCATAGGTCGTGTGCAAAAGGATGTTGCGCTAAACCTCCGCAAGTCAGCCCGCACAAAGTATCTGCCACGCATCACAGCCATGGGCGGTTACGAATGGACGAGCAAGGAAGTAAGCCTGCTCAGCAATAGGCAGAAGTCCATGCTGGGTTCCATGGGTACCAATGTAATTGAAGGCATAGCAGGCGACCTGAACGGCATGGTGACATCATTGGTTCAGAATGGTGTTATCACTCCTGAACAAGCAGAACAGTTAGGAGGAGAACTGCAGAAAACCATGCAGCAGTATGGCGAACCTGTGCAGCAGACGGGCAACGCTATGGGACAGAAAGTGATAGACGCGCTTCGTACAGACACACGAAACATCTGGGCAGGTACGATATCTCTTACCCAACCAATATACATGGGCGGAGCAATTACTGCTGCCAACAACATTGCAGACATACAGGAGACCATGGCAAACAATGACATGGAGCGCCGTATGCACGAAACGCTATACAACATCGACCATACCTACTGGCTGATAGTATCGCTGAAGCATAAGCACAATCTCGCAAAAAGCTACAACCAACTTGTCAGAAAACTGAACGATGACGTCCAGAAGATGATAAAAGAAGGCGTGGCGACCAAGGCTGACGGACTAAAGGTTGCAGTCAAAGTGAATGAGAGCGACATGACTCTCACCAA
Organism: Prevotella sp.; assembly: GCA_045643065.1. GTDB lineage: Bacteria > Bacteroidota > Bacteroidia > Bacteroidales > Bacteroidaceae > Prevotella. The sequence goes on along the minus strand of JAZUKC010000112.1, from coordinate 5,943 downwards.
GGCAGACAACGGCATAGCATTGGCAAAGATGCTTCTCTGCCAGCAATGCGGATTGCCTCTTGACACGCAGATAGAACTTTACGACGAGAGTTCCGAGAATCTTGCAGTAACGTCAGACAACGAAAACATTGAGGTAAAGGATGCCATTGAGCAAAGGCCAGAGACACAGATTCTCCAGAACATACTGGACATGAGTCGCCAAACCACCAAGATGATGCGTGCCACGTATCTGCCTCAGGCAGCATTAATGGGTGGATACATGGTTTCAAACCCGAATGTGTTCAACGGTTTCGAGAAGAAATTCTCTGGAATGTGGAATGTAGGCGTAATGCTCAGAGTACCAGTATGGAACTGGTTTGACGGAGCATACAAGGTAAGGGCAACCAAAGCGGCAACCACGATAGCGGAGTACACCCTATCGGAGACCAAGGAGAAGATGGAACTGCAAGTACGCCAGCAGCAATTCAAACTGGCAGAAGCAAACAAACATCTCGCTATGGCACAGGAAAACATAAAGAGTGCGGAAGAAAATCTAAGATGTGCCAACCTTGGTTTCAAAGAAGGCGTGATAAGTTCCACCGACGTCATAGCAGCTCAGACGGCATGGTTCATGGCCCAAAGCCAGAAGATAGATGCAGAGATAGAGGTAAGGATGTGCCACCTCAGCCTGCAAAAAGCACTCGGAATTGCTAATTAAAACCATGCTTAACCTATTCAAAAGGAACCCCCATCAAACTATAAATACAATAAAAAAAGAAAGATAATGAACGAGAAGCAGCAAAATAAAAGCATACTGTTCGCCATTGCGATATTTGTACTCGTGGTTCTGGCAGTAGGAATCATCGGATATTTCTGCATCGGAACAGCAAAAGAAGAAATACAGGGCGAGATAGAAGTAGAGGAATACAGAGTGTCGAGCAAAGTGCCTGGCCGCATATTGGAGATATGCGTAAAGGAAGGTGACTTTGTACATGCCGGCGATACACTTGCCATTCTTGACAGTCCTGAGGTTGAAGCAAAGAAAGTACAGGCATCAAGTGCCGAGGATGCAGCAACGGCACTCTCAGACATGGCACAGGCTGGCGCTCGACAGGAGCAGATACGTGGTGCATACGAGGTATGGCAGCAGGCAAGCGCAGGTGCCGAAGTGGCAAAGAAAAGCTACGAACGCATACAGCGACTCTTCGACGAAGGCGTGGTAACTGCCCAGAAGAGAGACGAGGTTTATGCAACTTACAAGGCAATGGAAGCTCAGGAGAAGGCAGCCAAGAGCCAGTATGACATGGCGAAGAACGGTGCACGCAACGAGGAGAAGCGTGCTGCGGCAGCACAGGTAAACCGTGCGAAGGGCGCCATTCAGGAGGTTAACGCCTACATTCATGAGACGGTACAGATAGCACAGATGGATGGTGAGGTAAGCGATATCTATCCAAAGGTAGGCGAACTTGTTGGCACAGGTGCTCCTATCATGACCATCTCGATGATGAAAAACGTCTATTCGGTTTTCAACGTGCGCGAAGATCAGTTGAACGGCATGAAGGTGGGAGACACATTCACTGCTTTCTGTCCTGCGTTCAAGAAGGATCTTGAATTAAAGGTTTATTACATCAAGGATCAGGGGTCGTTCGCTACATGGAAGGCAACGAAGTCAAACGGTCAGTATGACCTGAAGACTTTCGAGGTTAAGGCACGTCCGATAAACCCTTTTGAAGGTCTTCGTCCAGGCATGACTCTCATAAAAAAATAGGCGATCAGAACCTTTTTCTAAGTACCTATAAACCAGCGAGTTTGCAAATGGTAGCGAAACGGCAGGTAAAAAGCATTGATTCACCAGGTGAAAAGCACTGATTCACCAAGTGAAAGGTTACCTTTGGCATTGCTATCTGCATAGAGAGGCTCAGAAGAGAACTAAAAAAACAAGAAATACAATAAGAAAAATATCTTGAAAAGGATAATTGACATAGTGCTGCGTGAATGCGAAATACTTCGGAAGAACCCGATTTATTTCCTTGCGATGGTAGTCTTCCCTATCTTTGTGACGATTTTCTTTACTACCATAATGGAAGAAAATCAGCCACAGGAACTACCCGTGGGCATCGTCGATCTTGACGACAGCAGCACGACACGTACTCTCATAAGGAAACTGGATGCATTCCAGACAAGCAACGTTGTTGCTCATTACCCAAACGTCTCTGAGGCACGCAGGGCCATGCAGCACAACGAAATCTACGCATTCCTATACATTCCGAAGGGTACTACGGCAAAATTACTTGCCAGCAGACAACCAAAAATATCGTTCTACTATTCTTCTACTTCACTCTCGGCAGGTTCATTGCTGTTCCGTGACCTGAAGACGATATCCGTATTGGGCAGTGCTGGCGTTGGCCAGGCTACTATGCGTGCAAAAGGATTGACAGACAGGCAGATTCAGACAATGCTGCAACCTCTGACACTTGACGTGCATCCTATCAACAATCCATGCGTCAACTACAACCAATATCTATCTACGATGCTCATTCCGACCACGTTCATGTTGTTTATTATGCTTCTCACAACATATACGTTAGGATCGGAACTGAAAACAAATCGTAGCAAAGAGCTTATGGAACGAGCAGGGGGAAACATATTCATAGCACTGGCAGGCAAGCTGTTGCCACAGACGATAGTCTATGTTTCGCTGATATATCTTCACAATTTCTATCTCTTCTCCGTACTCGGATTCACTCATCAGGGTGGTCTCGGATGGATGATGGCATCAGGACTATTGGCTGTACTTGCCGGACAAGGTTTCGGATTGTTCATCTTCAGCACCATGCCGTCTATGCGACTTTCCATGAGTGTATGCTCGTTGTGGAGCGTATTGAGTTATTCTATGGTAGGAGCAGCGTTCCCTGCCTTTGCCATGGATGCACCACTTGAGGCGCTTACATGGCTGTTCCCTATGCGCCACTATTGGCTGATTTACGCAGAAAACATCTTCAATGGTTACCCATTCTCCGACACATGGATGAATGTCTGCGCCTTGATACTGTTCTCCGCCTTGCCACTTCTGGTTGTCGGCAGGACAAAAAAAGTGTTCTGCACGTATATCTATACAAAATAATTAATCACGAAACGCTTTGAAGTCTATATACAACTACATATCGAACATCTGCAATATCTGGGCAAAGGAACTCAAGTACATACTTCTTGACGAGGGTATGATACTGTTTCTTTCAATATTGCCATTGGCATATCCGATTCTATACTCATGGATTTACAACAATGAGGTAGTGCGCGATGTGCCTGTTGTCGTCGTAGATAAAAGCCATTCGTCACTCAGTCGTGAGTTCACTCGCCTGTATGATGCTTCGCCAAACGTCAAAGTGGCGTACTATGCAAACAACATTGAAGAGGCAAAGGATATCATCGGTCATCAGAAGGCATACGGCGTACTCGTTTTCCCAGAGGATTTCGCAACGAAAGTAAATCGCATGGAGCAATCGACAATTGGCCTTTACTGCGACATGACGCTCATGTTAGCATATAAAAACATATACCAGACAGCAACGGCTGTCAACATGAAGATGGGCGACGAGATAAAGGTGAAGTTGCTTGGCAATAGCACCAACCGCGAAGATGATATTGCAACACAGCCACTGGCATACGAGGAAGTGCCAATATTCAATACTACAGGTGGTTACGGCAACTTTGTCCTTCCATCCGTATTGATACTCATACTACAGCAAACCATGCTTCTGGGCATTGGCATGACCTCCGGAACACTACGTGAGAAGACGGGGCGTATCATCTTGAAGAACCACATGTACGGCAGAATAGGACCTATCATTCTCGGAAGATACATGGCCTACATTCTTCAGTACATATTTCTCTCTGCCTACATTCTGTTGCTTGTGCCAAAGATTTTTGACTTTGTCAGCATCATCTACTTTAAGGACTTCATGATGTTTATATTGCCTTACTTAACATCATGCTTCTTCTTCTCAATGGTAACGATGAGTCTGATACGCCAACGAGAGGACGTTCTCATCATCGTTGTGTTCACAAGCATCATCTTCCTCTTCCTTTCGGGCATGTCATGGCCAGGGAGCAGCATACCGGAAGTATGGAAATACGTGAGTTATCTGTTGCCAAGCACGTTTGGCATAAAGGGATTTGTTGCCATGAACAGTATGGGAGCAAGGATTGAAGATATCACACCAGAACTCACAGGGCTTTACGTTCAGGTGCTCGTCTATTCCATCTTGACGGTGATAATCTATCACTACCAGTTGCATAAGAAGGACGAGGAGACAAGCAAGCGTTAGTAATTTTGTCTGCTTCAGGCAAGACGTTGGCAATATATTCTGCTTATAAGGTTGCGACAAAGTACAGCATTATCTATAATAGCATTAGGAGATAAACACCATTAACTGGCGTTTATCTCCTAATTTTATGTTTACCAACACTTCTCACATTATACGTGCCGCTCGGCAAACGGTGATTTCCATTACTGGAATATTGTGCTGATAGAGTAAAAAAACGTGGTGGGGAGAGCCCCAAGTTTTACTGCCTATGCTATTGCTATGATGTCGTCAAAGACTCCGGCAGCGGTTACTCCTGCACCGGCTCCGTAGCCTTGGATGATCATTGGGTGTGGATTGTAACGCTCGGTCAGGAGGGAAACGACACTGTTTGAACCTTCCAGGTTGTAGAACGGATGTCCAAGTTCATATCGTTCGAGGCTTACGCTTGCCTTGCCATTCTCAAGCTTAGCTACAAAACGCAGATGTTGCTGCTTAGACTCAACGTCCTTACGCAATTCGTCAAAGTGAGCATCGAGTTCTGGGAGGCGGCGCCAGAAGTCATCAAGCGAGCCTTCGAAGTATTCGTCTGGCACAAAGAGATGCTTCTCTACATCCTCCTGGCTGATGTCAACACCCGACTCACGCGCCAGAATCACTAACTTACGAATAACGTCAACGCCTGAAAGGTCGATGCGAGGGTCAGGTTCTGCAAAGCGAGCTTCCTTAGCCTGTAGCACTGCTTCCGAGAATTTAACCTCATCGCTGATGGTGTTGAAGATGTAATTCAATGTACCAGAGAGCACTGCCTCTATCTTGACTACCTTGTCGCCAGTGTCACGCAGCGCATTAATAGTATTTATAATAGGCAAGCCTGCACCCACATTTGTCTCGAAACGGTAGTAGCAGTTGTTGTCAAACGCAGTCTGCTTCAGTTTCTTATAGTTGTTGATATCGCCAGAAGCAGCCACCTTGTTTGCGCAAACGACAGAGATTCCTTTGCTCAGGAAGTCCATATACAGGTCTGCAACCTCATAACTTGCGGTGCAATCGACAAAGACCATGTCCTTGACTCCCTGCTGAGCAAGCTGCAGAGTGGCATCGCTAATCTGCTTAAGACTTGACTTTTCTGCTGCACGAAACATCTTGTTGAAGTCATCATACGAGAAATTCATATCAGCATCCAGATATGTCTTAAGGTCTATTCCTTCCTTATCTGCAATGACATTGAAGATATCAGCAACGCCAACAACCTTGATATCCAGTGCGCGATTAGCAAGCAGCGCATCCTGCTGCTGGGCAATCTGCCCGAGAAGAGTTCCGCCAACGGTACCCGTACCGCAGAGAACGATATTTAAGTTACGTCGTAACATATTCCTATTGCGTGTTTTTTCTTATTTGTTATCCTGACGTCTCAGCATGGTTGCCACACTATGTGCCAACGCGATGAATGCCTGACCTGTAGGCGAGGCAACATCAAGAGCAGCTGGTGTGCCTTGATCTCCATTGTCGTAGATGCCCTGAACGAGTGGTATCTGTGCCAGAAGAGGCAGACTAAGCGACTGAGCAAGGTTCTTGCAACCATCCTTACCGACGATGTAATGGCGGTTCTCTGGCAGTTCGGCAGGTGTGAACCATGCCATATTCTCCACAAGTCCGA
>JAZUKC010000111.1:0-14947 GCA_045643065.1 Prevotella sp. | reverse complement strand
AACATTCGACATCTTTTCGGCTGAAGGCCGAGAACATATTTAGCCTAGGGCAACGCCCTAGGTGTCAATGTCACACCATTGATTTACGCTGCAACGCAGCATAACAACAGTGGTCGCGTTTGTTATTGTGCCGCGATGCGGCGTGAAATAGGGGGACAACTATTACCTAGGGCGTTGCCCTAGGCTAAATATGTTCTCGGCCTTCAGCCGAATAGATGTCGAACATTTGTTTGATATGATTGCCATGGGCTATGTATACAAACGACCTTCAGCCGTAGTACAATTACGTCATGCAACAATTCTTCATTCGAACACCCTATCCAACTGGACGAAATCGTACAGGGTTGCACGTCAGTTTCACCTCAAGCAATCGATTGTTTCCTTACGATCCATCGCGGGAAACATCACCTTTCAACAATGCAATTCCTAACCTTTCATCATGCGAATCGCTACCTTTCATCGTGTGAATCGTATTGATTCATGTTGTAATTACTCAGTAATCACAGTGTAAAGACTGAGTAATTACAGTGTAAAGACTGAGTAATTACAACGTGATTACTGAGTCTTTACACTATGAAAGGCTACGAATTACAGGATAAAAGGCTACGAATCACAGGATAAAAGGCTACGAATCACAAGACGAAAGGTTACTATTCGCAAGATGTTGCTGAATTAATCGCCTGAAAAAAGGCAGCAATTACACATGGATTCCTGTCTTTTTAACACAGAGACACTGAGGGCACAGAGAACACGGAGGCATTGGAGGACTATGCAGCGCGCTACAATCCGCATGGAACTTAAAATTCTCCGTGGCCTCTGTGGCCTCTGCGTCTCCGTGTTAAAAGGTGCTGAACGTCATACAAAATGTATATAATATGTTAATTATTTATAACTATTCGCGCACGTACAAAATAAATATAGTAATTTTGCAAAATATTTTCAACAACTTAACAAATCAAAGTTCATACCACAATGAAGAAGACAATACTTGGCGCACTCATGTTAGGCAGCGCCATCATAGCAAGTGCACAGACAAAAGATGGCGGCATATCGCCTGCAATGTTGAAGCAGATTCAGCAGCAAACGGCAGAAGGACCTGCTATGAAGGCACTGCAGAACGCCATACAGAACAATAGCATTGACCTGCTGGCTAAGGGCCCTGCACAGCGCGGACAGGTGCCATCGGAGTTCTCTATCGATACTCGTAAGCAGAGCATTACCAACCAGAAGAGCTCCGGACGCTGCTGGATGTTCTCTGGTCTGAACGTGCTTCGCAACGACTTTGCACTTGCCAACGAGGGCAAAGTGGTAACATTCTCGCAGGATTACCTATTCTTCTGGGATCAGCTTGAGAAGTCTAACCTCATGCTTCAGGGCATTATCGACACAGCAAACAAGGACGCACAGGATCCAGAAGTGCAGTTCTTCTTCCAGAGTCCGATAGGCGACGGCGGCACATTCTGTGGCGTTATCGACCTCGTTAGCAAGTACGGACTGGTACCAACAGAGGTTATGCCTGAGACATTCACAGCAGAAAACACCTCACGCATGGGCCGTCTGCTGTCAAGCAAACTGCGCGAGTATGCGCTGAAGTTGCGTAAGATGGTGGCAGAAGGTAAGAGTGCCAGCGACGTTAAGGCTGAGAAGACACAGATGCTGAAGACTATCTACGGCATGCTTTGCATGGCTTACGGCACACCTGTTACTGAATTCACCTACGCACACCACGATAAGGACGGCAAGACTGTAGGCGAAGCAAAGAAATACACGCCTATGTCGTTTGCTCAGGAGTGTGGAGCGACAAAGCTCAAGAACACTTACATCATGGTCATGAACGACCCTCGCAACGAGTATAACAAGGTCTATGAGATTCAATATGACCGCCACACCTACGACGGAAGCAACTGGCGCTACCTCAATCTGCCTATGGAGGAGATTGAGAAACTTGCCATCGCTGCGCTGAAGGACGGCAAGAAGATGTACTCTTCATACGATGTGGGCAAGTTCCTCGATCGTGCTCGTGGCTTCGCAAGCCTTGACAACTACGACTACGGAAGCCTTTTCATGACTGAGTTCCCTATGACCAAGGCAGAGCGTCTGCTCACTCGCGACAGTGGTTCTACTCATGCCATGACGCTTTCGGCAGTAAACCTCGACGCAAACAGCACCCCAACCGCATGGAAAGTAGAAAATTCATGGGGCGCAGACTCAGGCCAGAAGGGTTATCTCGTTATGACTGCCGACTGGTTCCGTGAGTTCATGTTCCGCCTTGTGGTAGATAAGAAGTACGCGTCGAAGGACATTCTGAAGCTCGCTGAGCAGAAGCCAATCATGCTGAAGTATGATGACGCGCTGTTTGAGGACAATTTTTAATCGGCAATGGAGTATTTGAATCACATTGATAGTCCACAGGATTTACGCAAACTGACAGTCGATCAGCTGCCACAGGTATGCGACGAACTGAGAGAGTTCATAGTAAACGCGTTGGCAACGAACCCTGGTCACCTGGCGTCAAGCCTTGGCGCACTGGAGCTTACGGTGGCGTTGCACTACGTCTATAATACTCCTGAGGACCGTCTCGTATGGGATGTGGGCCATCAGGCATACGGACATAAGATACTAACAGGCCGTAGGGACAGCTTCCATACCAACCGTAAGTTTGGCGGAATAAAGCCGTTCCCTTCGCCATCGGAGTCAGAATACGACTCGTTCACCTGCGGACATGCGTCAAATAGCATATCTGCAGCGTTGGGTATGGCTGTAGCTGCCAAGCTGGGAGAAGAGAAGAAGCAGCGCCATGTAGTGGCAATAATCGGCGACGGAGCTATGTCTGGCGGCTTGGCTTTTGAAGGATTGAACAATGTTTCGTCCTCGCCTAACGACCTTCTCATTATCCTCAACGACAACAACATGTCCATCGACCGCTCCGTTGGAGGCATGAAGCAATACCTGTTGAGCCTCAACACCAACGAGACTTACAACGACATGCGCTACAAGATGGCGCAGTGGATGGGCAGTCATGGATGGATGTCAGAGAAGAGACGTAAGAAAATCATCCGTCTTGGCAATGCAATGAAGGCGGCTCTCTCGCCTCAACAGAACGTGTTCGAGGGCATGGACATACGCTATTTCGGCCCAATCGACGGCAATAACGTCAGCGAAGTGGTGCGAGTGCTTAAGCAGTTGAAGGACATGAAAGGGCCGAAGCTGCTGCATCTGCATACTGTCAAGGGACACGGTTATAAGCCTGCGGAGGACAAACCGACCATCTGGCATGCGCCAGGACTATTCGATCCGGAGACGGGTGAGCGCATAAAGGAAACCAAAGCGCCAGCCAACGTCCCAGTTCCCGACGGTTCTCCATTGGGCAAACAGATGAAGTTCCAGGACGTTTTCGGTCACACTATCCTTGAATTGGCACAGAAAAACCCTCGCATCGTTGGCGTTACGCCGGCCATGCCGACAGGTTGCTCGCTCAATATCATGATGAAGGAGATGCCGGATCGCACCTTTGACGTGGGCATTGCTGAGGGACATGCGGTGACGTTCTCTGGTGGTATGGCGAAGGATGGTCTGCAACCATTCTGCAATATCTACTCGGCGTTTGCCCAAAGGGCTTACGACAACATCATACATGATGTCGCAACGATGCAGCTTCCGGTAGTGTTATGCCTCGACAGAGCTGGTCTTGTGGGCGAGGATGGCTCCACTCACCATGGTGCCTTTGACCTTGCAGCACTGCGTGTCATACCGAATCTGACCATCTGTTCGCCTATCGACGAGTGCGAACTGCGTCACATGATGTACACGGCACAGTTGCCTGGCAAGGGAACTTGGGTGATTCGCTATCCGAGAGGTTGCGGTTCGCGTCCTGACTGGCATTGCGAGATGAAGGAATTGCCTGTCGGAAAGGCCGAGAAACTTGTTGAGGGAAAGCGTGTTGCAGTGCTTACGCTTGGGCCAATCGGTCACGATGTGATTGACATCGCACGCGAAACGGGCGTTACTCTCTACAATGTCAGGTTCCTGAAACCGCTGGACGAGGACATGCTTCGCGACGTTGCGGAGAACTATGACCGCATAATCACCATCGAGGATGGTGTCCGCAACGGTGGACTTGGCTCTGCTGTATGCGAGTGGATGCAGGACAACGGCTGCATAAAACCTGTCACCCGACTGGGACTTCCTGACGATTTCGTCGTACATGGAACAGTAGCCGAACTGCGAAAACTTGTTGGATTAGATATAGAAAACATCAAGAAAGTAATAACAAATTAACAATCCGTCGCCCCATTTGGGGCTGACTGGGGAGGAACTTTATGAAACTGATTGTTGCAGGTGCCGGAGAAATGGGCTGCCATCTTGCCAAACTGCTCTCCGGAGAGAAGTTTGACTGCACGCTGATCGACGAGAATGAGGAGCGATTGGCTGGCCTTGACACGGACTATGACATCATGACCATCAACGCTTCGCCTACAAGTATCGAGGTGTTGCGTGAGGCTGGTGTCAGCGGAGCAGACCTTTTCGTGGCCGTTACGCCTCTGCAAACCACCAACATTACTTGTTGCGCACTGGCCAAAGCGTTAGGAGCGAAGAAGACGGTGGCTCGCATCGAGAACTTCGAATACCTCAAACAGGAGGGCAATGACATATTCCCGAAGATGGGCATCGACTCGCTTATCTATCCGGAAATACTTGCTGCCAACGACATTGTGAGCGGACTCAAGATGTCGTGGGTGAGGCATCGTTGGGACATCTTCAACGGTGAGCTGGTGCTTTTGGCAATAAAGATGCGCGAAACGGCAGAGATTCTGAACCAGCCTCTTAAGGATTTGTGTAAGCCAGACGACCCTTACCACATCGTAGCCATTAAGCGTGGCAACGAGACTATTATCCCTGGTGGTATGGATACGGTGGAATTGTATGACCTGGTCTATTTCATGACCACGCAGGAATATATTCCTTACATCCGTAAAATAGTAGGAAAGGAGGGCTATGCCAATGTCCGTAACGTGATGATTATGGGCGGTGACAAGGCTGCAGTGCGTACGGCGCACATCCTTCCTGACTATATGAACCTTAAGATTATTGAGCTTAGTGAGGAGCGTTGCAACGAACTGAACGAGCTGATAAACAAACCTAACGTGATGGTTATACGCGGAGACGGACGCGATATGCAGCTGTTGCGTGAGGAAAACATAGCGAACACTCAGGCGTTTGTTGCTCTTACGGGCAATACGGAGACAAACATCCTGGCGTGTCTTGCTGCTAAACGCCGTGGCGTCAGGAAGACTGTGGCACAGGTAGAGAACGTGGATTACATCTCAATGGCAGAGAGTCTCGACATCGGTACTATCATCAACAAGAAGATTATAGCAGCCGGCCATATCTATGAGATGCTGCTTTCGAACGACGCCAATAACGCTCGATTCCTCATGACGGCAAATGCTGACATGGCAGAGTTTACTGCTGCAGAGAACTCTAAGATTACCCGAAAGCCTGTTAAGGACCTTGGCTTGCCACGTGGCGTTACCATTGGCGGCCTGTTGCGTAACGGCCACGGCATGCTTGTTGGTGGTATGACGCAGATAAAGCCAGGAGACTCGGTCATGGTCTTTGCTAACAACGTGAATCTTAGGAATATAGAAAAGCTGTTTAAGTAAAGTCCCCCCTTGTCCCCCTCTCATGGAGGGAGAGGGAAATGTGACTTTCTTTGATAGGTTATTCTGTACAACTACGTAATAATATAAAAAAAACAAATCTTCACCTCCTAAGAGGACAAGTCTATGTCCCCCTCCCTATTAACGGGAGGGGGCGCAGGGGGTGGGTCTTCAATATGCTGAACTGGAAGCTGTTACATAAAATCTGGGGCACGCTGTTGTGGCTGGAAGCATCGCTGATGTTTCTCTGTTTCGTCATATCCGTATGCTATGGGGAGGACGATTCGCTGCCATTCCTCATCAGCGTTCTTATCACTGGTGCTGGCGGTATTATCTGTCGATACATAGGAAGAAAGGCTGGCAACAACCTGGGAAGGAAGGATGCCTACATGCTTGTCACATCTACATGGATCATATTCTCTATCTTCGGAATGCAACCTTTCCTGTATGGGGCTTACATCGATAACCTGACGGATGCTTTCTTTGAGACAATCTCGGGCTTTACCACTACCGGTGCCAGCATATTCAATGACGTTGAGGTGTTGCCACATGCAATACTCTTCTGGCGAACGATGACTCAATGGATTGGCGGTCTTGGCATTGTGTTCTTCACATTGGCACTCTTGCCTTCGCTTGTCGGCAACGGTAACGTCAAGGTTTTCTCTGCTGAGACGACCGGACCGATACGTTCTAAGCTCCATCCACGTCTGAGTACCAACTCGCACGCTATCTGGTCGATATACATAATACTGACAGTGGCATGCGCAGCAGCATACTTCGCCGGTGGAATGTCGTTCTTCGACTGCATCAACTACGCAATGACGACGACGGCAACAGGTGGTTTTGCCACGCACAACATGTCCACCGAGTTCTTCAATTCGCCATTCATCGAATATACGTGCGCATTCTTCTGCTTCCTGTCTGGTATCAATTTCACGATGCTTTACTTAGCAGTAGTGAAGCGAAAGATAAAGGATTTCTTCTCAAACGCTGAGATTCGGTTCTACTGCGGGGCAATAGTTGCAGCCACAATTATAATAATGTATTACCTTATACATTATAATCACTACAGCTACAGCAACGCTTTGCGCTACGGTTTGTTCCAAACGATATCGTTCCTCACCAGCACTGGCCTCTTCAGCGATGACGCTGCGCAGTGGCCAAGAGTAACATGGATCATCCTCGGGCTATGTATGATACTCGGTGGTTGTGCCGGTTCTACTGCCGGAGGAATAAAAAGCGTGCGCGTGGTCATGATTCTTAAGATCATCCGCAACGAGTTTAGGCAGATTCTTCACCCTAATGCCGTACTGCCAGTCAGAGTGGCTAACACCATCGTTCAGCAGTCAACGCGCAACCGTCTGCTGCCATTCCTGATGCTTTACATCATCCTCTTCCTCATTGCCGCTACCTATTTCACGGCCATCGGAGTGGATGTCACCAACTCGATAACACTATGTCTCAGTTGTCTCTCTAACGTCGGACCGACGCTTGGAGTAGAAATCGGACCGACGATGTCATGGGCTGAATTGCCAGATACATGCAAATGGTTTTGTGCAGCGTTGATGCTCGTAGGCCGACTTGAGATTTTCTCCGTACTGATTATATTCACTCCGGAGTTCTGGAAGAATAATTAGACCCACCCCCTTGCCCCCTCCCGTTAAGAAGGAGGGGGAATATGATAAGGTAAAAAAGATAATAATAATAACAAATAATTAAACAATTTTTAAAAGAATGACCCTATAAACCCTCTATTATGCTAAACAAATCCCCCCTCCCTCCTTACGGGAGGGGGTGCAGGGGGTGGGTCTTTTATTATGAAAGTAGCAATTGTTGGCGCCTCAGGCGCAGTAGGACAGGAGTTCCTCCGTGTCCTTGACGAAAGAAATTTCCCTATCGACGAACTCGTATTGTTCGGATCTACACGCTCAGCAGGCACAAAATACACCTTCCGTGGTAAGGAGTATGAGGTGAAACTGCTGCAGCACGGCGATGATTTCAAGGATGTTGACATCGCATTCACCAGTGCTGGTGCAGGTACATCAAAGGAATTTGCAGAGGACATCACTAAGTATGGCGCTGTGATGATTGACAATTCAAGTGCTTTCCGTATGGACGAGGACGTGCCATTGGTAGTGCCTGAGTGCAACGCTGAGGACGCATTGGTTCGCCCACGTGGCATCATCGCTAACCCAAACTGTACAACTATCATGATGGTTGTCTGCCTGAAGCCAATCGAGAAGCTCTCGCACATCAACCGAATCCATGTCGCTTCATACCAGTCTGCCTCTGGTGCAGGTGCTGCAGCAATGGCAGAACTGCAGCAGCAGTATAAGGAACTGGCAAACGATGAGCAGCCAACAGTCAATAAGTTTGCTTATCAGCTGGCTTACAACGTAATTCCTCAGATTGACGTTTTCCAGGATAACGGCTACACAAAGGAGGAAATGAAGATGTTCAACGAGACAAAGAAGATCATGCACACTGACGCTCGCTGCTCAGCAATGTGCGTTCGCATCTCTTCACTCCGTGCTCACTCAGAGGCCGTTTGGGTTGAAACAGACGAGCCTGTATCAGTAGAGGCTGCTCAGGAGGCACTCCGTAACGCAGAGGGTGTTACTCTTATCGACGATCCTAAGGCAGTAGGCACAAAGGCAAACCCTGATGCTAACGCTGAGACAATGGAGAAGTTGCCTTACCCAATGCCACTTTTCACAGCAGGCAAGGACGACGTTTACGTTGGCCGTGTACGCCAGGACCTCGCTAATGAGAACGGACTTACATTCTGGCTCTCTGGCGACCAGATCAAGAAGGGTGCTGCACTGAACGCTGTTCAGATAGCAGAATACCTCATCAAGGTAGGTAACGTAAAGTAAATTTGAGAAAACAATGAAGGAGAAAAAGAGGAGATAGCAAAGTGATCCGCTATCTCCTCTATACCTCCCCACTATCTCCTCTATACCTCCTCGCTATCTCCTCTATACCTCCCCGTTATCTCCTCTATACCTCCTCACTATCTTTCCCCCTCCATCCAGACATGAACGAGACGATGAAAATACTGGAATCCATCAATGATGCGCTATGGACCTACGTGGTTATAGCCATGTTGGTGGGCTGTGCCTTATACTTTACGATACGTCTTCGAGGGCTACAGTTCAGGTATATCGGTGAGATGTTGCGCTGCTTTATTCCCTCTCGACATAGTAAGAATGAAGCAACGACCGAGGAGAACGCCATCAACTCATTCCAGGCTTTTGCCGTCTCATTGTCCAGCCGTGTAGGAACGGGCAACCTTGCCGGTGTCGCTTCCGCCATATTCGTTGGCGGACCAGGAGCTGTTTTCTGGATGTGGGTGATGGCATTGTTAGGCAGTGCCACCGCATTCGTAGAGGCAACGCTTGCCCAACTGTATAAGCGCAGAGGACATAAATCATTCTATGGCGGTCCGGCATACTACATGAAGTACGGTCTTCACCGTCAATGGATGGGCGTGTTGTTTGCCATTCTCATCATGATGACCTTCGGTCTTGCCAACCAGATGGTGCAAAGCACGACGATATGCGACGGCATCGGCGAGTTTGTTAGCATCGAAAAGCACCACATCGGCATAGCACTGACCATCATGATGGCACTGATTGTCTATGGCGGAGTGCAGCGCGTGAGTCGCTTTTCGGCAGTTGTCGTACCGATAATGGCAATAGGTTACATCCTGCTTGCTATCTACATCGTGCTTGCAAACATAACGATGATACCGGACATCATATCGCTCATCGTCAAGTCGGCACTCGGAATGGAACAGGCAGCAGGCGGAATGGTAGGCGTAGCCGTTATGCAAGGCGTGAAGAGAGGTCTCTTTTCAAACGAAGCAGGCGAAGGATCGGCACCTAACGCAGCAGCCATCGCCTCCACTTCTCACCCCGTAAAGCAAGGTCTTCTGCAGGCATTCGGTGTCTTCACCGATACCATCATCATCTGTACTTGCACTGCTTCGATTATCCTGATAGCAGGAAACTACGACAGCGGACGTGACGGAATACTCCTCACTGCTGACGCTTTAGAGCAGACAGTAGGCCATTTCGGTCACTATTACCTTATCGCCGCCATCTTCCTTTTTGCCTTCAGCACCATCATTGCAAACTGTTTCTACGGCGAAGCCAATATCCGTTTCATCACGAAGAAGAAGTGGGCGGTGCAGCTTTTCCGTGCAACGTCATGCGCAATGGTATTCCTTGGTTCGGTGATGTCATTGCAAACGGCATGGGTGTTCGTAGATCTCTGCATGGGATTGATGACCATCTGCAACATCGCAGCTATCGTCCAGTTGTTCCCAAAAGCAAAAATGCTGTTTGAAGATTATACCAATCAGCGCCGCGAAGGTAAGGATCCACGCTACCATCACCCTGTAACCGAAGACATAGAAAGTTGGGGACACAAGCCCAAAAGCAAGTGGAAGAAGAACGACAAATAACGAAACAACCAAATAACCAAACCACGAAACAACTAAAACAACAATGAAAGCAATCATGACAACAGCTGCTCCAGCAGCAATAGGGCCATACAGCCAGGCAATAGAAGCAAACGGTACTGTTTACGTTAGCGGCCAGTTGCCTATCGATCCTGCAACAGGCGAGTTTGCAGTCGGTGGCATTCAGGCAGAGGCACGCCAGTCTCTTACCAACATAAAGAACATCCTCGCAGAGGAAGGCATGACGATGCAGAACGTCGCTAAGGTCACTGTGCTGCTCGCAGACATCAGTAACTTTGCCGCAGTCAATGAGGTTTACGCTGAATTCTTTGAGGCTCCATACCCTGCACGCAGTGCATTCGCAGTAGCAGCTCTGCCTAAGGGCGCAAACATTGAGATTGAAGCAATCGCCGTAAAGGCATAAAATGCATAGGAATAAAGAGGAGATAGCGTGGTGTGAAGATAAAAAACAGCCCTCTCCCACCCTCCCCGAGGGGATGCGAATACTGCATTAATAACAATTTGTTATAAAAAACAAGAAACAGAAAAGAATGAGAAAGCTATTATCAATGGCAGCCATCGCTCTCATGGTTGCTATGGGATTCACGTCCTGCAATACGGCTGACGACGATACTCCGACAGAAATCACCATGCTGGCTACTGCAGGTGCATACATCATAAACAACGGAAGCGCAGACAACTACCACTACAGCACGCTCTCTTACCTTGACTATTACACGCTGACAGACAAGCAAGACATCTACGAAGTGGCAAACCAAGGGCAGTTAGACAATAACATAACCGACGCCGCAATCTCCGGTTCGAAACTTTACCTCGTAGCATTTGACAGCAAATCCATACTAGTTACCAACAAGGACAACACCAAAAAGATAACCAGCATACCAACAAACGGCGTGACACCATGCCACATTGCTGCCAACGGAGCCTACGTTTACGTCTCTACATACGACAGCAAAGTGCTGGCAATAGACACCATTTCCAACACAATCCAGAAGACTTACAGCTGCGGAGCGCACTCAGAGGGCATCGCGTCCTTTGACAAATACGTCGTAGTTGCTGACTGCAGCGACGGCGAAAGCAACGGTTCGCTGTCGGTAATCAACCTCGCAAGCGGTGAGACAATGACTTTTAAGAGCGAGACAATAGTCAATCCGACAGACGTAATGATATACCCTGACCAGTACGGTGTGCTTCATATCTACTACATCGACTTAGGAAAGAACGACGACAAGCGCACGGGTTACGGCATGTATGAGCTTCTAAAGGATGGCAATACACGCAAGATTATCAACGCAACCATGGCAAGCATCAGCTCTACTGGCGTTGTTTATGCCATCAATGCACCACAGGTTACCCCAGCCGTTGAACCATCTTACATCATGTACGACCTTTATTCCGGCATAACAAAGCAGTTCATCACAGGTAAAGACATTGCCGCTCCTGCTGCCATCGCTGTCGATCCTACCAACACAAGCGTGGTAATCACGTCGCACATTCTTTCGAATGGCGCACCAGAAAAGAGTGCTCCTGGCTATGCTTGCATCTATTCGCCAAGCGGATCGCTTATAAAGAAGCTGCCAACTGGTGCCAATCCTGTTGCCATCTGCTTCCGTTGGGAGACGGTAAAGGTACAGTTTGAGTAGTAGTTTCGCTATATTAAGAGAGAAATTAGACATAATTTCAACGTACAGGTCAAATAAATTCCAACAACAAATAACCAATATGAGAAAAAGAAATTGTATGCCTTTTGCCCTCTGCGCACTGCTTTTCCTGCTGCTCTCAGTAACATCATGCCAAAGCAATGGCAATGGTTCGGAAAGCAAAGGGACAGCTATCGCAATGAAATATGCTACGCTTCTGAAGATGGAAGAGGGCGACGGATTCATCAATGTAGAGATTTCCAACCCGTGGGACTCTGCTTCCGTGCTCCATCGTTACGTCCTTGTGCCACGCGATGCAGACCTTCCGACAAACCTACCAAATGGCGAACTGGTGCGCACTCCTATCTCCAACGCCGTCGTTTATTCATCTGTCCACTGCCAACTGATAGACGAATTCGGGGCGTTCGGTGCCATAAAGGGAATCTGCGATGCACAATACATGACGATAGGCAAATGTCTTGACGGGCTGAAGAAGGGCACAATAGCCGACTTGGGAGACGGAAACGAGCCGAATATCGAGAAGATTATCGACCTGCAACCTGACGCAATACTGCTCTCTCCATACCAGGACAGCGGCAATTACGGTCGCCTTGGCAAGCTCGGCGTGCCTATAATAGAATGTGCCGACTATTTAGAGACGGGACCATTGGCAAGAGCTGAGTGGGTAAGATTCTTCGGTCTGCTGTTCGGAAAGGCAGAAAAGGCCGACAGTATCTTTGCCAATACCGAGAAAGAATACAACGCATTGAAGGCTATTGTGCCTGCAAACGAGAAGAAACCAACCGTCATTGCCGACACGAAATATGGCTCTTCGTGGTACATTTCAGGCAACAACAGCACCACCGGACAACTCTTTGCCGACGCCGGAGCTGCCTATATCTTTGCCGACGAGGCATCATCTACGGCTGTACCATACGATCCGGAGGTGGTCTTCGACCGTGCTCACGATGCCGATGTGTGGATTATCAAGTACAATCAGGCTACCGACAAGACCTACGATGAATTGGCTCGCGACTATGCTAACTATGCACAGATGAAGCCGTTCCGTACACATAACATCTACGGATGTAACTCCAGCGTCGTGCCTTTCTATGAAGAGACACCGTTCCACCCAGAACTTCTGCTCAAGGATTACATCAAAATATTCCATCCGAACTGTCTTCCTGACTACAAACTGAGATATTTCAAGAAGCTATGCGAATAAACTCTGCGCTGCTCATTCTGCTTCTTCTGCTTGCCGTTCTGAACCTTTTGTACGGTTCGGTAGATATTCCGGCAGACCAAGTAGTAAACGCTCTGCTCGGCAAACCTGTCGAACGGCAGAGCTGGGCGTACATAATCACCGAGTCGCGCCTGCCACAGACCATCACCGCAGCACTCTGTGGCGCATCGCTTGCTGCCTCCGGACTGGTTCTTCAGACGCTGTTCCACAACCCGCTGGCAGGTCCTTCCATCCTCGGCATCACCAACGGTGCCTCCTTGGGAGTATCACTCGTGATGATGGCATTTGGCGGAGTGATAGGCATCGGCACTGCAACGGGCGGCGCAGAATTCCATATCGGTGGCTTTCTTGCCATCGTGGTCGGTGCATTTGTGGGCGCAATGGCAGTGATAGCGATAGTCATGGCGTTTGCAACGTATGTCAGAGGCACCCTGATGCTGCTTATCATAGGCATCATGGTGGGTTATCTCACCTCGTCACTGGTATCGCTTCTGTATATGTTTGCATCTTCCGACAATGTCCATAGCTTCACGATGTGGGGATTAGGCAGTTTCAGTGACGTGACGACAGCCCAGCTTCCGTGGTTTGCTGCACTATGTCTCGCGAGTCTTTTCATTACCATTCTGCTCATCAAACCCCTTAACATACTGCAACTTGGAGACAATTATGCCACGAGTCTTGGCATCAATGTCACAGTGACTCGGCGTCATCTGCTCCTCGTGACAGGTCTTCTGACAGCCACAGTCACAGCATTCTGCGGACCGGTTTCGTTCCTTGGACTCGCTGTTCCGCACATAGCACGCCTCTTGTCACGCACCTCCAACCAGCAGATCTTGCTTCCAGCGACGATGCTTTCAGGTGCAATCGTGGCGTTAGCATGCAACATCATCTGCGTGATTCCTGAGAATATGATAATCCCAGTGAACGCAGTGACGCCGATATTCGGTGCGCCCGTCATCTTGTATATTATTTGCCGAAAGCGCAAAGCATAAGTATCCGGTAACGCAAAAGCAGCGTTACCGGATTTTTTTGTACCCCAACGATTGATGTTTACGCCCAGAAAGGGCAACAAGTCCATAGCCTAGGGCAACGTCCTGGGCTATGGACGCAAAAGCGACTGCCCGTTCAGGCAGGGTGTTCAAAACCACTAAATTAGGTGAGACCCAAAATCGTCTGAAGGACGAACACACATTAGCCTAGGGCAGCGCCCTAGGTATCAATGACATACCACCTATTCACGCTGCAACGCAGCATAACAATACTGGTTGAGTCTGCTGTCGTGCCGCGATGCGGCGTATAATTGCGGGATAACCATTTCCTAGGGCGATGCCCTAGGCTAATGTATTCTCGGCCTTCAGCCGTAGTATAATTGTGTCTCGCAACAAATGTTAATTTTGAACACCCTACCTTTCAGGGCGTACTAGCTTCAACTGTACAGACTGGGATTTTTGTTTTTTTCAACGCCCACGTTGTAGCGATTAATCATGCGAATCAATGCTTTTTATCATGTGAAAAGCAGCCTTTCATAGTGTAATTACTGAGTAATCATGTTGTAAAGACTGAGTAATTAGAGTGTGATTACTGAGTAATTACATAATGATTACTGAGTAATTACAACATGTTTACTCAGTCTTTGCATCATGAAACGCTGCTTTTTGCATCATGAATCAATAGGATTCAATTCGTGTTTGGTTGGCATATATAACATGCAAAAAATTAAACGGCTGTAAATTGAAAGCCCCAACGCGGAGCCGCTCGCCCCGCCCTCCATTATATGTAACCTGAGTTCGACGAATTTTGTAAAACCCGATATTTGGCTGGAAGCCAATACTTTGAGTAACCCCGTACGCAGTGCGGGGATAGCGCGTATCCACAATATCTGCCTGGAAGGCAGTACCTTGATACGTTCACTGTGATG
>JAZUKC010000110.1:0-11720 GCA_045643065.1 Prevotella sp. | reverse complement strand
CTTTCATAATACAAGGGTGAGTCGTGAAATAGCTCTCGTAGCAACCTATTATAATAAAACTAAGGATAACTTCAATCAAAAAGTATTTGAAGATTTTATAGCACAATTGTATCGGAGAGCAAAGAACTCGATACTTACAGCCGATAGTAATCCAGATGAACTTGCACGCCTTGGAGATGATTTAGGAATACGAATACAAGAGGCTGTTGAAGAGGATAAGAAGAATTATAGCGAAGCTCTTGCCAATGCTGCTCAGGAAAATAAAATGTTATCAGAGAATCTGTCTATAAAAGAGCAGGAAATAGTACAAGCTAATAACCTCAACAAAGAACAAGCTTCCCGAATAGAAAATTTGACTGTAGAGAAACAGAAAGAAGAGGCGATGCATGAAGTCACAAAGACAAAGCTTAGCGACATAGAAAAAGCTTGCGATGCCGCCATAAAAGAAAAAGAATCTGCAGAGCAAATTGCAAATCTTTATCGCAGTAAGAATTCCATCCTCAAAACACTTAAGGATAAGAGACGTGACTTTACTGTTTACAAAACAGAAAGAGAAAAGTCTTTTAAAGAGGTTCTTCCGTATACATTCTTTGTAATTGCGGGAATGTTAGCTATCATGCTACTTGTAGTGATAGGTTTAACTTTAATAAATGGTCAGAATGTTCTCAATTTCTATGTAGGAGCAATAGCAGCCTTGTGTGTAGGTGCTATTACGACAGGGAACTCAATAAAAGGTAGTAATTGGTACAAAGATAAAAAGGAAGTGACGTATGCTCAATGGGACAATGATCATAACGACGTATATAATAAGACAAAGTTAGAAATAGAGGCACTAGAGTTTGAGTTTAAGGAGGTTGAAAGAAATCTATCCGAAAGTCAACCTCACTATCGTAAATGTTGAATACGAGGAATTTTTGATTGTATGGCGTTCGTATAATTTTGGTTAAAAATATTAAAAGTGACAGCGTCTCAAATTCTTCCAAAACACACGGCATCACTTTTCTACCTTTATGTATGCATTTATTTGATAATCAATAAATAACAAAAACTATCGTTGTAAAAATCTAAAAGAGGTTTATTGCTATGCTGAAGAAATTCCAACAACAGGAACTAATCTGTTTTTCTTCGTTTACACAAACAGGGCCACTCTCTATGTACCTTATGCATCATTGGATGCGTATAAGGCAACGGCTCCTTGGAGCAGTTTCGGCACAATTCTGCCTATCAAGGACGAAATAGCTACAGGCATGACACATAATGCCGGCAAGATGAAAATCAGTACAGACGGTGGATGTGTTAATATCAATGGACTTGACGAAGGCACAATAGTCACTATCTATAGCCTCAACGGCACCAAGCTGGGAACTGCAATCGCAACTAACGGTACTGTTCAGTTTGCAAACATACATGGTGAAACTGTCATCATCAACGCAGGTGGCAAGAACATCAAAGTAAAGATGTAATTCTAACGGTATTTATAAAAACAAATCCGCAGATACCAGCGAATGAACTTTCGCGCGGTATCTGCGGATTATCGTTTTTAATAGACTATTCAACTTTCGCAAGTACTACTTGTTTCAGTTTCTGGGAGTTACAGGGAAGATATCAGGAAGATATAACGGAGATAAAGGGACAATAGTAATGTCTCTATATCTTCTCTTTATCTTCGCTACGCTATCTCCTCTTTATCTCCCAAGAAAGTTGAGCCTGCGAAACTTGAGAATACTATATTTATTAGCAAGGACGAGTCTTTGGAAGGTTGAAGACATCCTGTATCTCCTTCATGTCTGCCTCTGTCATGCCGTCTGGCTCGCTGCCCATGTTGCGTGCACACATGTAGATGTTGGCTGCCTTGCAAAGCACGTCAGTCTGGTCGAAAGCATCCATGATGTCCTGACCAACTGCTACTGTGCCATGCTTCTCCCACAGTACGACATCATGTGTCTTAATCTGCTCAAGAGTTTCCTCTGCCAAAGCAATGCCTGAAGGCATCTTGTAAGGAACGATGCCTATGCCCAATGGTGCGAAGGCGAGTGTCTCTGGAATCATAGACCATAGCACCTTTGTCATCTCATCGCCACGGAGGAAACGCTGGATGTGAGACATTGCAACGAGTTCGATTGGGTGGGTGTGCAGCGTTGCCTTGTAGCATGAACCCGTCTCAAGCAGATAGTTCTGCAGAGCGAGGTGGGTTGGAAGTTCCGATGTTGGAGCAACAGGCTCGTCGGCGATAATCTCGTATGACGCACAGTCATCGCAGATGCGTACGATAGAACCGTTCTGCATAGGCCAGCGTGCAAGGTCGCGCATGCGCTTGCCTGTACCCTTGCAGTAGAAGTACTTGCCCTTGAGCTGTGGCAGAGTCATGCCTATCTGCTTTACTGGTGCAATGGCAGGCATTGCCTTGCACTCATCGTCCATAAACTCTGTAACATTCACAGTGATGTTACCGCCATTACGCTCTGCCCATCCCTTCTGCCAGAGATAGCCAGTAACCTCTGCTATCTGGTCGATGACTGCCTTAAGTCCTTCACGACCGTCTAATATTGATGCCATAATTCTGTTGGTTTATATTGTTTTGGTTAGTTATTGTTGTTAGTCTATCTACATAGATTTCTGCAAAGTTAGTTATTTTCTGCGACAAGACCAAATTATTGCTTATCTTTTTTCGATTTACTTTGTCAATGGGGTTATTATTCGGCAATACCTTTCTTATATTTACGGTTCTTGTCCTGTCCTTTTTCCCACGCTATTTCCACAAATGTCTCAGGATCAGCACCTGGAACTATGGTGTCACGATAGTACACCTGGTACTTATCTTTAGCATAGAAACCAGACAGCACATCGCCTTTCTTTTCTGGTTTTTGTGGCACATTGTCAAACGAATCGTAATCGGCAATGCGGATGCGATTAGGTTTCACGCCTCCTTTCTCGTTTCCCATAGAACGCAGGAAATAGGCATAGTGTCGGTCTTTGCCCCATTCCGTCCCATAGTTTGTGGCTTTTCCTAATAGTTTGAAGGAGTTTTTGTCTGCCACATACAGTGGATGTCCCTCCCAATAGAAGTCATGATTGTCCTCTGCATAGCTGTCACTATGCACGCGGAACGTAGAGGCCTCGGCGCCATAGACGAGGGTTCCGTTCATGAAAACCAGCTGTTTGTCTTTGGCATAGCCATCCTTAACGTACTTGAAGCTGCTGCCATCTGCCCCATCGAGCAAGCGTTCACGATACCAAACATGAGTGGCATCGTGGGCATATCCTCCTTTCATGTCGTCAAAGGTCTTAGGATCAGCACCTTCAAGCATAATTTCACGTGGGCCAAACGAGAAGGTCCATTCTTTGTAATACACCTTTCCATCAACTATTTTATACCCAGTAGGGAAACATGATGTGAGCATCATGGTGACGAAAAGTGCAAGGGCAAACTGTACATTCTTCATGTATGCAATATTTGTTAAGTAGGTGTTCGCCACAAAGTTAAGAATTATTTACGACATAACAAAATATTTCCCCGCTTTTTAACATGAATCGTGCAAAACAAATTCCCTCTCCCACTATCCTGCAGCACCGGTCAATTAGAGATATAGTATGTTACGGCATATTAAAAAAAACGCAGAGGTCATTGGTTGACTTCTGCGTTCTGTATATGGAATATTCCTTTCTTGATGTCAGAGTGCATCTGTGTTGGTTGTTTGCTCTCAGTACTATGTGCAATTATATATCCTAAAAGGAAAGATAACATCATAACTATTGCTGCAAATAACATTGTCAGTGTGAAACCAGGTTCGTCACTGAAGAATATCTTTGCAGCAATGGCTGTTGCTATAGCCAAAGCAAACTTTCCGAGAAAGTCAGCTAAGTATTTACGCTGTGCGATGTCTGGTTTCATTGCGATCGTCTTTTATGCTGCAATATGCCACATACATACCAAAAGCTATAATGAATGTACACATCCCAAAGAATATCAGCGTCTCGATAGTTTTGTAATCCATAGTTATCGTTTGTCTTGAATTTTTGTGCAAAGATAATACTTTTCTGCGAATGCTCCAAACAATTAAGCTTTTTTGTTACAATTTCGGCACGCAGTAACTAATCAGCACCTTCCATTTTTAACACGGAGACACGGAGAACACAGAGTTATTAGAGTGCTATGCAGTACGTTTTACCCCCGAATGGATCTCAAAAATCTCTGTGTACTCCGTGCTCTCTGCCTCTGTGTTAAAAAGAACAAGGGACCTGAGTAGTTTCGGCACGCAGACTTGAGGTTGTCAAGTACTGCGTGCCGATTTATTGTCTTTTAAGTGATTACAAAAAATATAATCGCCTTTTTAGATATCATCGCCATAACGCTCGCGAGTGATTTGGTCAAGACTCTTGCCACGGGTGTTAGGCATGCCGATGAGTCCGACTATGAGAGAAATAGCGAGCAATGCTATCATGCACCATGCTGCAAGGGTGAAGCCTTCACCGTTCTCACCATAGATATAGGTGAATACGAGTCCCCATACTGCCGAAAGACCACGGACAATGAAGAACATAAGACCTTGTGCGCCAGCACGGAACTTAGCAGGGAAGAGTTCTGAACCCCAAAGAGCATAGAATATCTGAACAGAGAGACCGCCCTCAATGCCCCACAGGATAGCAAACGACCACAATCCCACTGGTCCGCTGACGCCTATGGTAACGATGATGAACCATGCCGAGAGTGCGAAGAGAAGACCGAGAATGTAGATAAGCTTATGCGACGACTTGTCAATGCACTTTGATGTGATGAACGTCACGCCCACGATGATGGCCCACTGAATGAAGTTCATCCAGTTTGACATCTCGTTGCTCACGCCGCCAGCCGACTCATAGATGTGTGGCTGGAAGAATCCCATGACGCTGGCCACGAGGTTCCATGTCAGGTAGATGCCTGCAAGGAATGCTACTGTCTTAACGGCAATCTTGTTAGAGAACAGGATGGCGATATTGTGCATAAGGCCAGTCTCGCCTGATTCCTTTGCAAGCTTCTGCGTTGTCTCAAACTCTGCACTCTCCTCAAGCTGGCGCTGGAGGTTCCATGCTATGAAGGCAACGATGAAGAGGGTGAAGAACACGAGGCGTGATGAGAACACATTGATGGCTGCCTCGTTGGCTCCGTCAACGCCGAAGGTGAGGGCGAGCGACTGAACCACATCGAAGAGGTAACCGCCTGGTGCAAAGAACATACCGCAGAGCAGGATGCACATAGGACCGATGCCCCACGACATCTGCGAGATACAGATGTTACGTCCGCGGGTGTTATTCTCCGATGACTCAGAAATGTAGGTCCATGATGCTGGCACACCTACACCAACAGAGATGCCAGTGAAGAGGAATCCTGCGAAGAGCATTGGCGTATTGACCGACAGCATGACGAGTATCACGCCGAGCATATAGACGAGCAAGTTGTAGGTGAAGATGAACTTACGTCCGTACTTGTCTGCCAGGAATCCGCCGATGATGGCGCCAAGGGCAGCACCCAGACAGTTTGCCGAGATAAAGTTCAGCCAACCAAGGTCAACCTCCGACAGCCCCAGATAGTTCTGCCACAGCGAAAGACCCGATGCGCCAGCCACGATAGCGCCCGCATCGAGATAGTTATTTAGAGATACCGCAATGGTACTCTTGAGAGAACTTTTAGCCATAATTATTTAACGAAAACTATTTACAAATTCCCCCTTCGGGGGGTAGGGGGCTATCTACAAACAATATCAACTTCTACATTGAAGATCTTTGCTACCTTCAGGATGGTGTCAATGTGACGACCTACGGCTGCTGCCATGTGGTGTGTAGGACCTGCCTCGCTCCACTTGTTGCAGAACTCGCGACATGGGATAGAGAACTTTGTGCGCATGTTGGTGTCGCCAAATGTGAAGATAGGACCTTCCTCGTTTACACCCTCTGCCACAACAAACTTAAACTTGCCGTTCTTATCCTGAGTGATGCCGAGGTATGTAACGTCGCCCGTAGGAGGATAGAACTGCGTGAGATAGCCACCGCCAGTCTTGCCGTGGAACACAGGCACTATCTTCATCGTAGGCTTCTTTGCCTGAGAGATGTCGAAGTCGCCCGAGCCAGAGTGACCGATGATGCAGATGTCCTTAGGGAAGTCGATAGAGTACATCTCAGCCAGTGTGCCTGTGCCAGAGATTGTCTTAAGGATAGACATAGCCATTGCCACCTTCATATCGCCCTCAACGGCACATGCTGTGTGCTGCTTGATGAGCATAGAGAATGCAGGGATGAGCATCGAGTCGAGCTTACCTGCAACACCCTGAGCAAAGCCAGCATAATGTGATGCGATGAGACCAAGCTGCTCGTCCTTAACCCACTGCTCGAAAGCCAGAACATAGCGTGCCATGTCCCACACCTTCTCAACAGAGTTACCACCCTCGATGTCGAATGTATCAAGAATGTCCTCAGCCTTAGCACGGATAGCATCCTCATCGGTAACGTTATCAGCGATAGCCCACATCTGCTCCCAGTCAAACTGCTTTGTGTAGAGCCACATACGGTGGTAGAGGTTTGTCTCGTCGATGTAGAGGTCCATCATGCCTGGATATGGACGGCCAATCTGTGCGATGTTGGTATCGCGGAAACGACGGCGCACCTGTGCTGCCTTACACCAGTCCTCAATCTCGTGCTGTACCTCAGGATCGCCACCCTCTACCACGCCAGTGATAACAGCGTGTGGCTTGCCGGCACGCTCAAGGTCAGCCACCATCTCGCCCACAGCACCGCAAGCATAGAGGTCGCCCAACCATGTAGGGATGTCTGTATTCTCATAGTCAGGTGCAGCCTTCTTCTGCACGTTGACGAGAACAACAGGAACATTCAGGTCACGTACAGCAGGCAACATATTATAAGATGTGGCGTATGTCAGCAACTGCATGATGACGAGGTCAACATCGGCAGCGCGGAACTTATCGCCAGCAGCCTGTGATAGTTCCTTAGTGGTCACGAGTCCGCCGTCAATGATTTCTACTGTGTCAGGGAGTGTCTTCTTGAATGCCTCATACTGTGCCTCGAAGTTTGGGACAAGCTGAGGGAATTGAGGCAGATAGGCACCGAGTGCGATGGAGAATACACCCACGCGTGCCTTGGTTTCTACAAGTGGTTTCATTATTTTTTATTAGGTTAGTTAGTTCGTTTTCTTGGGATTATTTCTCCTCGATAGCCTTCCAGAGACCTGCAGCAACAGCAGCACCAACGAGAGGACCTACGATGAAGATCCATACGTTAGCGAGAGCATCACCACACACGAAGATAGCAGGACCGATAGAGCGTGCAGGGTTGACGCTGGTGCCAGTGAAGTGAATACCAACGAGATGAATCAGGATAAGGCTGAGACCGATAGCGAGACCAGCAAACTTACCAGTTGCGTCGTTTGTCTTATGAGTTGCGCCAAGCACAACGAGGACAAAGAGAGCTGTGAGGACAATCTCAACGATAAGAGCAGTAACAGCACTTCCGTCACATCCTGCGCCGATGCCGTTTGTGCCAAGCCCAGATTCTACGCCATAGATGAACGCGAGCAGACCGCCGGCAATAATGCCACCAACGAGTTGTCCTGCCCAATATCCGCATGCGTCTTTAGTATTCATACGACCAGTAAGCAGGCAACCAAGAGTGATTGCAGGATTGATGTGGCAACCAGAGATGCCACCGATGGTGTATGCCATAGCAACAACCGAGAGACCGAACGCGATGGCTGTTCCAACTACTGCGGCAGTATTTGACTCTGCACAACCAAGACTAACGGCTGCACCGCAACCGAGGAATGTAAGCACGAATGTGCCAATAGCTTCTGCAATGTACTTTTTCATAATTTACGTATGTTTATTGGTTAATAATTAAAGTTTCGTAAGCTGACTTCCTTAGGAGATAAAGAGGAGATAGCGTAGCGAAGATAAAGAGAAGATATAGAGACATTACTATTGTCCCCTTATCTCCGTTATATCTTCCCGATAACTACCCTATACCTCCTTGAAAGTTGAGTTAATAATTAAATCCGAGTTTTCTAAAACGGCAACGTATCTGTAATTCTCTGGTAACGCTTGTATGCCTCCTTCCATTCTTCAGAATCTTTCGGCGTGAACTCTTTTAGTTCCAGAGAGTTGGCTATGACACGACGCATATCCCAGACATCCGAGACGAGACCTGCCGCCTTTGCCTGTACCATGATATTGCCTAACGCAGTACCCTCCTGCGGACCTGCTAATACGCGCAGACCTGTTGCGTTGGCAGTAAACTGGCACAGATAGTCATTCTTTGACCCACCACCGATGATGTGCAACACATCGCAGTCAACCGAAGCCAATATCTTGATATAGCCCCACACTTCACAGTAACGCATTGCAAGCGAATCAAAGATGCAGCGTATTACCTCTGCGTAGCCTTCTGGCACATGCTGTTCAGTATTGCGGCAATACTCCTTGATAGCCTCTTCCATGTTGGCAGGATTAGCAAACGACTCGTCGTCAGGATTGATGAACGAGCGTAATGCCGGAACCTTCATAGCGTCGCCAAAGAGGGTTGAATAGTCCTGTGGCACCGTATCGCCCCACTCTTTGCGGCAACGCTCCAGCAGCCACATGCCGCAGATGTTCTTAAGGAAACGTGTTGTGCCTTCGATGCCACCCTCGTTGGTAAAGTTCAGTTCGAACGACCTGATGTCGATGATAGCTTTCTTCGTCTCAATGCCCATCAGCGACCATGTACCGCTCGACAGGTAAGCAAAGTTCTCGTCCTTGGCAGGCACAGCAGCTACTGCCGATGCTGTATCGTGACCAGCAACAGCATATACAGGGACAGCACCCAGACCGGTTATCTTCTGCACTTCGTCCGTCAGTGTGCCAATCATTGTCCCCGGCTGTACCATTCTGCCGAAGTGATGGCGAGCCAGACCTACTGATGCCAGCAGCGATTCGTCCAGGTCGCCAGTCTTTGTGTTTACAAGTTCGCCGGTTGTAGCAATGGTATATTCGCACACCTCGTTACCTGTCAGCATCCACGACAGGGCGTCAGGCATGAACAGTATCTTCTTTGCATTCAGCAACGCTGAGTTTTGCGAACGACGCATAGCATGAAGCTGGAACACCGAGTTGAAGTTCATCAACTGGATGCCCGTAATGTCATAGAGCTCATTCTTCGTCTTCACGTTCTGCAGGTAGTCCTCCATTGCCTCAAACGTGTGAGGGTCACGATACGCACGTGGATTACGCAGTATCTGACCATCCTCGCCAATGAAGACAAAGTCAACACCCCACGTGTCTATGCCAATGCTGATGATGTCAAGTCCGCGGCGCGCCACTTCCTTCAGTCCACGAATCACCTCGTTGTACAGGGCATAGATGTCCCAATAGAACTGTCCGTGAGTCTGAATGAGATTGTTAGGAAAGCGCGTAACCTCCTCGAGCACGACCTTTCCGTCGTTGATATTTCCAATTATTGTACGTCCGCTGGTGGCACCAAGGTCCACTGCGAAGAAATATCTGTTTCCGTTCATTTTATTAGCATTTAAGTCGGTTAGTTATGTTTTATAGGGCAAAGATACAACAAATTCGGTAAATAAAAAAGTTTTTTTGTTGTTTTTTCCTTATTCTATCATAAAATTAAAATAAAATGAGTAATTTTGTGCCCACAAAACAAAAATAACAAATTATAACTAAAATCTATGTCAACAATTACACTTATTGTCGTCGCTTTCATCATTGGCTATTTCTTCATTGCCATCGAGAGCGTGACAAAGATCAACAAGGCTGCCATAGCCGTGCTTATGTGCGTCGTCTGCTGGACGCTTCTCGCCCTCGGCCATGGCTCATTGAATCTTCCTGAGTTTGAACTCGAAGAGTCAATCATGTTCAACCTCGGCGAAGCAGGCACAACGCTGTTCTTCCTCATGGGCGCAATGACCATCGTCGAGATTGTCGATCAGCATGGCGGTTTCAACTGGGTGCGTGGTGCTTTGGCATCAAAGACAAAGCGCTCGCTGCTTTGGAAGATAGCATTCATGACTGCTATCCTCTCTGCAGTGCTCGACAACCTCACAACCAGTATCGTGATGATCATGATTCTGCGTAAGCTTGTGCAGAACAAGCAGGACCGTCTGTGGTACGCCGTCTGCGTCATCATCGCTGCCAATGCCGGCGGTGCATTCTCTCCTATCGGCGATGTTACGACCATCATGCTCTGGAACGGCAAGATGATCACCGCCCTGGGCGTTATCTCTGAGATCATCGTGCCTTCGTTCGTTGCCTTCATCGTGCCTACCTTCGTGCTGCAGATACACCTCAAGGGCGAGCTGCCAGCCATCGTAGAGAAGAAGACAAAGGAGGAGTCTGTCATTTCCTCGTTCCAGAAGAAGCTCATCTTCGCCCTCGGCGTGGGTGGACTCTGCTGCGTTCCGGTGTTCCATACCGTCACCGAGCTCCCTGCATTCATGGGCATCCTGGCTGTTCTTGGCGTACTCTGGACAACAACGGAGATCATCTATCGCCGTCATGAGGAGCATGACCCAATGGCAAAGCGCGTTACAAAGATGCTCTCGCGCATCGACATGTCCACCATCATGTTCTTCCTTGGCATCCTCATGGCCGTAGCGACACTCTCTGAAGTCGGAGTGTTGGCACAGATGGGACAGTATCTTGACGAGGCCATCGGCAACGACTACCTCATCACCGGTGCCATCGGTATCCTTTCGTCTATCGTTGACAACGTGCCTCTCGTAGCTGCATCTATGAAGATGTACGTCATCGACTCTGCTCCTAACCTCGTTGTTGACGGTGTCTTCTGGCAACTTCTCGCCTATTGTGCCGGTGTTGGTGGCTCAATGCTCATCATCGGTTCTGCAGCAGGCGTTGTCGTTATGGGACTCGAGCACATCTCGTTCGGATGGTACATGAAGAACGTGACATGGATTGCTTTCGTAGGTTATGTTGCAGGTATCCTCTGCTACTGGCTCGAGAAGACATTCCTGTTCTAACAACGACTTACGTTTCACCTCTCCCGCTGTGGTTGAGGGAATCATAATGGGTAGCGTACTGAGCGCTGCCCATTTTTTATTGTTACATACCAACTGCCATTCTTGCCTTGTCCATTGCCAATTCCAATCAAAGTTCATACTCGCTTCGACTATATAGTTTTTCAGGGAACGCGCTTTGCATAGACATCTGTCACAGCATGCATAAGGAATGAGTGGGCCATTCGTAAGGTTTGAAAATTTCATTCCCTAACATTGATAATTTCATTCGTTACTTTTGAAACACTCAAAACTAAAAAAAACAAAAACAAAAGATTCTTTCCGCCTGGAACAGAACAAAGTGTCTGCGGACAAATTGGATTCTATCCTATATGATATGGTGATGAACAATGTATAGAAAAAGAGTTGTGTAGGTGGTACAGCGTAGTAAGACACCATAACTTGATTTACCCTGTTTATGGGGGTGTTTTTTGCTCAATTAATGGTGTATGGACGTTTTTTACACTATAACACAACAATATTCCACCTTTTTTCTAAATAATATACATACCTTTGTCCCATCAATAAATTCGGTTCTCCGAGAAAGTGTGTGGGAGATTATTGTTTCGTTTCATAGCACTCGCACCATTGTACGATTGCACTCAAACGTTCATTTGCTTGCACTCAAACGAACATACGTTAGCACTCAAACAACGCTAATAAAGTAGCTTTC
>JAZUKC010000109.1:0-4632 GCA_045643065.1 Prevotella sp. | reverse complement strand
CACGGGGAGGTTGAAGTTCTCTGTGCGATAGACCTTCGTGGTGTCAATGCCACGTTTCCCATCCAAGAAATACATGTAGCAATGCTGACAGCCCTCGCTGACCTTATGGCAACCGTGCCAGGGATTCCAGATGATCATACGATATTACTTCAGTTCCTTTCCGCAGGAGAAAGCATCACCGATAACCTTGCCCATCTGGATGTATTTGTGGTTAACTGGTTCGTAGCTGATGATGTTCATCTTCTCAACATCCGGGTTGCCTTGCTCGTTCAAGTATTGCTCATCGCAAAGAATATTAACAACCTCTGCTACAAGATAATAACCTGTCTCGCTTTCATCAATTCTTTGCTTGATGCGACATTCCATCGTCATAGGAAACTCCTTGAAGAGAGGGGCGTTTACGTTTGGAGCCTTTTCAATCTGCCAACCTGTTTTTGCCATCTTCTCCGGGGCGTTCTTTGCCGACACGATGCCCACGAAGTCAGAAGCTACCATTGTTTCTGCTGTTGCAAAAGCAATAGTAAACTCGCCATTGTTGTGCTTCAAGTTATCTGTAGTTGCATGACTGCCCATGCTGATTATGATCTCATGCATGTCCCAGGTTCCGCCCCAGGCAGCATTCATAGCGTTAGCAACTCCGTTCTCGTTATAAGTGCCGATAATCAGTACCGGCTGTGGAAGCATCCACGGTTTTGATCCGAATGATTTCATTGTATTCTTGTTTGTAATTAAAGTTTTACTTATGATATTGTCTCGTGATTATCATTTTCTCGTAATCGTGGCCAAAGATGAAATTACGGCAAGGCTGTCAAGGTAATATTCACCTGCTACTGCTTCGTCCTCCATACCAGGGAACTCCACACCGAGATGTTGCTTCACAAGAGCCATGGTCTTGATTCGCATATCATGATAATAGCGCCCATCGTATGCTGTCAGCATTCCTGCTGGTTTATCGTCAACTTCGGCAATAATAGTGTTGCGCCAAGAATAAAGTACGTCTTCGCGAACGCAGATGTTTCGGGCGAAGTTCGATATTTGCTCGTCAGAAGCATCATCGTAGAGCATCGCCATGTGAAAGCCTTTCGCTATGAAAAGAGCATCATCGATGGTGGCGTTGCGGAAAGATATTACGTTGTTCATATTGTGTACTTATTATTTTTTCATCCAATACTCTCGTTCTTCCTTGTCCATCTTTTCTATGGCATACCGAAGAGCGGTACGTGGCATTGTGATAGCGTATTCTGAGAGGAAATCACGCAATTCGTCCATTCCGCAACGTTTGCCCATTTCCCTCAACAGCCAACCGACAGCCTTATGCATAAGGTCATGCTTATGGTTAAGATGATGACGAGCATAACGCAGGGTATAAGAAGTATCTTTTACTTTCAGCGTTGCCATAGTGGAAACGATTGAGATTCGCTGTTCCCAGAGGTTATCACTATTGGCGAGCTTGTCCATCAGCCTTAGCTTCTCAACCTTTGTTGCGTCTGACTCAACAAGCCATTTGCCAAGTATCTTGTAGCAACTGAGGTCAACCAAATCCCAGTTATTGGCACGTCTTGTGTTAGCGAGATACAACTTGAGAACAGCATCCTTTGCCTCTTGGGTTGCCTTCTTATCGTTATATTGCTCCACAAGGATGAGGAAACCGCAAAGTCTCACCTCATGCCATTTGTTTTCAAGTAGTTTCTGAACCTCCGGTAAAGGTAAGTCACGATATTCCTTGACAAAGGCACGTGTTTCAGGAACCTTCAATCCCAGAAACTCATCACCTTCACCATACTGTCCCTTGCCTGTCTTGAAGAATCCCATCAGCACCTTCCTCTGTTCTGGATTCTCAAGCATCTGCATGGCAGCGATTGCTTCGTTTGCAGTTTTGTTCATGTCTTGTCTATTACTCATTCAACGTCCAACCATGTTCTGCATTGTAGATCATTTGCTTTGTCATTCCTCCGTCAATGCAGATGTTTTCACCTGTGATGAAACCTGATTTGTTGGAGCACAGGAAGAGTACCATATTGGCAATGTCGAGAGGATTGCCTACACGTCCAACGGGTTGTTGTAAGGCATCAGGTCCTTCGTACACGGTGTAGTCGGTATCAATCCATCCTGGAGAGATGGAGTTGACACGTGCCTTGCCAGCAAGACTTACTGCAAGAGCATGTGTGAGTGCCGCTATCCCTCCCTTTGCCGCTGTATAGCTCTCTGTCTGAGGCATACTCATACGGTCGCGAGAAGAAGAGATGTTTACGATAGATGCACCCTCTGCAAGATTGTCCTTCAGACATTTAACGAGATAGAACGGAGCAGTAACACCTACACTAAGGGCATACTGAAACTCCTCATAACTGCACTCGTCAATGCCCTTCATCAGTGGCAAAGCATTATTGATGATGTAATCGACGTGACCATACTTATCAATGACCCACTTGCAGAACTCCTCAATTACTTCCTTGACGGATAAATCGCCTTGAAAGTAATCTACTCCCTCCCCATTATGGGGGAGGGCTGGGGAGAGGGTCTTCTTATCTATGATACAAACATGAGCACCTTCTTTCATGAACTCATCTGCAATGCACTTGCCGATGCCCTGTGCACCACCTGTTACTATCACTACTTTATCTTTGAACTGCATAATTCTTCTTGTTTTTCGGGGGTTATAATTCAAGTGGTTCCGCTTGCTCTATATGCGGCATAAAGGCTTATAATGCAAGACGCAATCCAAGACTATTGATGTTGAACGCACGTGGGGTTTCGTTAGGGAGCGAAGGATCACAGTTGCGGGCATTGTGAATCCAACTACCACCACGACACATTCCTGTACCATCATGCATATCCTGGCACCATTCCCACACGTTTCCACTCATATCATAAAGGCCAAGTTCATTTGGTTGTTTCTGCCCAACGGGATGCGTCTTGCCATCGCTGTTTTCATCAAACCAAGCCACCGCATCAAGATCGTTGCTGCCTGAGTATTTGTAGCCTTTGGAGTATTTACCACCTCGGCATGCGTATTCCCATTCCACTTCCGTCGGTAGGCGGTAATGCTTTCCAGTCAACTCATTCAGTTTGACGATAAATCTTTGACAATCATTCCAATTCACGTTTTCAACAGGCAAATCATCGCCTTGCATTTCTGAAGGATTATTGCCCATTACTTCTGTCCATAACTTCTGAGTGACCTCATACTTACAGATAAAGAAACTTCCAGTATCTGCTTCAACAAATACCATGTTACCTGCCAATTCATCAAATATTAATGGGGGCTGTGCATCAGTAGTTCTTGAAGATGCAGGAGCTATTTCCCGAGTCACAGAATCCGTCTGCTCTGTTTTTGAGGCAACATGAGTTTTGTTGTTACTCGAACAAGCGCTGATCAACATCATGACAATGGCCATAACACAAAGAGTAACATTTAGTTTTCCTTGATTCATTGCTTTCTTTGCCATGGCGATCATTGCATGAGCAACCTGCGAGGTCGGCATTGGACGGATGGAACGCAAGAGACCTTGTTTGTCATGCTGAATGTCAACACTTCGCCTTAAGAAGATGTGAACATCATCAAACTGCTCATCAGCTAACAACTGCGAGACAATGTCTTTACCCGTAGCACCTGTGGCACCGATTATAATAGCATTCATGTTTATCGAATGAAGTTCATCGGATTCCATGGCTCACGCTCAGGAGCATCGGCTGTCTCTACTCCATGCAGTTTCTTAAGCATCCACGCCATGTTGTTGGCAAGGGTGCGCATCGTCTGGAGCCCTTCCACATCTAGACTTGTTTCGCCTTCGGTGCAACCATAGAGGATATTCCAATACTGTGAAGTAACGACTGGCATGTTGGTCATCTGGAAAGGCATGTTGAGCGTCTGGAAGGCTGCAGTTGCACCTCCACGGCGACAAACGCACACACCTGCTGCCGGCTTATTGGCAAACACGCTACTGGCAGCATACATCATTCTCTGCTGAAGGCAAAGCAACTGACCGGCAGGCTGTCCGTAATACACTGGCGAGCCCATCACAAGACCATCACATTCCTCCATCTTCTCGATGATGCGGTTGGTAATGTCGTCGTCGAAATTGCAACGATTGCCCTGGCATTTGCCACAAGCAATACAGCCACGTACAGGCTTCGTACCGATCCATACTATCTCGCTATCTATACCGTTCTTCTTCAGTTGATTAGCTACTTCCTCCAGCGCCACATTTGTATTGCCCTGGCGTCGTGGGCTTCCGTTAATGAGTAATACTTTCATTGGATGGATTTGTTTTTTACGTTTATATCAGTTTCTCTATCTTCGCCCTATTCACATCAGGGAACAGCCCTTGCAGATGGTCGATGATACGCTTGCGCGACTGCTTGGGAGTCCTCCTCTCTACCCTATCCTTCAATGGGAACAAATCAGGGTACATGGCTTCTTAAAGAACGGCAGGAATCCCCACTCCTGTATCAGCGCCTCCAACTGCTCCTGACGCTCTATGATGATACTGAATCTGTCCATATTGCATCAATAATCATGGTCATGATAGTGATGTCTGCGATGGTTGCGAGCAATGAAATCTATGTTTCGTGTGAAGATCTCTTTGCCTAATTCACTTGGGAAAGAGTAACTAAGGTCACCATCTTGCA